>CAYWJL010000007.1:1598-2731 GCA_964458145.1 uncultured Desulfovibrionales bacterium
GAACCCGGTACATGCCCATGTTGGAAAACCGCATGCCCGGTCTTGTGGGAGAATGGGTGTACACCTGGGGCAGGGTCACGTACGGCCCGCCGTCCATGGGCCAGGATACCAGCTGGGGAAGGTTCTGGAGCGTGGTTTCATGGTCCAGAATCGGGCCGTGGAAAACTTTTTTGGGCAGGGCGTGGAGTCCGGCCAGCCCCAGGGAGGGAAGTTCCCAGGGGCGTTTCATGATCGTTGTGGGATCGGCTTTGGCAGCAAGGAGTCGTCTGACCCGGGGCAGGGTCGAGCGAAAGATGAACCGGATACGGTCCATGGTGCCGAAGATGTTCCCGGCCATGGGAAAGGAGCATCCCCTGACCCTGGTGAAGAGCAGGGCCGGGCCGCCCGCCTGAAAGACCCGTCGCTGGATGGCCCCCATTTCCAGATGGGGATCGATTTCATGATCGATGCGGACGAGGTCGTTGTGGGCTTCGAGATCGTTCAGGCAGTCGGTGAGGTTTTTGTGGATCATGGTCAAAGGATAAACGATAGAGGATGAAAGATAGAGGATGCCGTCATTGCGGGCCGTAATAGGTGATGGTCGGGGGGTGGTTGTTCATCCAGTCCTTGAGGGCGCGCAGGAGCCAGTCCTTGAAGATGTTGCGGGTCGGGGGGAAGAGCAGGAGGAGGCCAAGTGCATCGGTGATGAATCCCGGGGTGAGCAGGACCAGGCCTGCGGCCAGAATGATGGCCGCGTCCACCAGTTCGCTGGTGGGCATGATGCCCCGGTTCATGCTTTCCCGGACGCGCAGCATGGTCTGCATGCCCTCGGCCCGGGCCAGCCAGGCTCCGGCAAAGGCGGTAACGAGGACCAGGACGATGGTGTTCAGGGCTCCGATGGCCGATCCCACATGAATGAGCACGTAGATTTCCAGGACCGGGAGCACGGCAAAGGCGATGAACAGTTTGGAGAACATGATGGGTACCTTTGGGGTAAATGGGGCGGAAAGCTCTCAACGGGAAAACGACACCCCGACATGTTGTCAGAGAGTGATGATTCCCTGGATCGTTGCAGTTTGTTTATAGATGTCAATGACTTGGAAAGACGACTCCATGGCGGTTTCAACGGTTATGGATCTGTATTTGCCCGTGCG
>CAYWJL010000007.1:2741-18018 GCA_964458145.1 uncultured Desulfovibrionales bacterium
AGGTCACTTCTTCCTGCCTGTCTTTGGGGACGATAAATTTGAATGTGTAGGTACATGGCCAGTCGTGGGCCGCGTTCAGGCGGTCTGCAAATGTTGTGTAGTCGGTGGGCATGGGGTGTAGGATAGAGGATAGATGATGAAAGATATATGGTGACCGGATTGACCCGATTGACAGAGGTGAAACGTGATCGGCAGTGTGCGATGTGGCTTTTATTGCGGGTTCAGTGCATGGGCTGCTTCTCTGTCCCGGATGCCGATGAAGTAGAGGATGGCGTCCAGCCCCAGGTTTGAGATGGCCTGGCCCGCTCCCTGACGGACGACCGGTTTGGCGTGGAAGGCGATGCCCAGGCCCGCCTGGTCGAGCATGGGCAGGTCGTTGGCCCCGTCGCCCACGGCAATGACCTGGTTGAGATCCAGGTTCTCTTTGCCGGCGATTTCGCGAAGCAGGCTCGCCTTGCCCGGGCCGTCCACGATGTCACCCCGGATTGTTCCGGTCAACCTGCCGTCCCGGATGTCCAGTTCATTGGCAAAGACGTAATCCACGCCGAGCAGTTTTTTGAGATGATTGCCGAAATAGGTAAATCCCCCAGAGAGAATGGCAACCTTGTAGCCCAGTTTTTTCAGCGTTGCGATGAGCCGGTGGGCCCCCTCGGTCAGGGGGAGGTGGTTGGCGATGTCTTCTAGAACCGATGCCTCCAGTCCCTTGAGCAGAGCAACCCGTCTGGTCAGACTCTCCTTGAAATCGATTTCCCCCCGCATGGCCGATTCCGTGATGGCCACCACCTGATCCCCGACCCCGGCGGCCTTGGCCAGCTCGTCGATGACTTCCACCTGGATGAGGGTGGAGTCCATGTCAAAAGCTATGAGGCGCCGGTTTCTGCGGAACATGTCGTCTTCCTGAAAGCCGATGTCCACACCCATGGTGCGGGAAATGTCCAGAAAGCTGGAATGCATGCCCGAAAGATCTTTGGGGGTTCCGCGCAACGAGAGCTCGATGCAGGCCCTGGGATTGTCCTCTGGATTGACAAAGGAGGTTCTGCCCGTGAGCCGGGTCATGAAATCGATGTTCAGTCCGTTGTCATGGATGATTCCGGCCACCGTGGCCATGGCCTCGGCCGTGATGACCCTGCCGAGGAGAGTCAGAATGTGCCGCTTCTTCCCCTGTGCCTGGACCCAGGTCTCGTACTGGTCCGGCGCGATGGGGGTGAAGGTCAGACTCACGCCCAGATTATGGGCCGCATAGAGCAGATCTTTCAGAATGGGCGAGGATTCCGATTCCTTGGGCACTTCGATCATCAGCCCAAGGGACAGGGATTTGTGGATCACGGACTGGCTGATGTCCAGGATGTTCACCTTGTAGCGGGCGAGCGCCGCTGACAGGGATTGGGTCAGACCGGCCCGGTCCTGGCCGGTGATGCTGATGAGGATGATTTCACGCATGGCTTGTCGCTTCCGTTTCCGACGTCTTGGACGAAAAAAGGCGCAGCAATCTGCGCCTTTTTCGTGGTCAATGATTCCAAAGATTTCTGTCGCCGCGGCAACAGGAAATTTTAATGATGTTCGGCTTCGTTCATGCCTTCACGGATGCGGTAGACGGCTGCGATGACGATTACGGCAAGATAGGTCAGAATGCCCATCACGCCGATGGTTCCGGCAATCGAACTGTGCAGCATACCGTTGATCAACATTGAAAGTACTTCCATGGCCAGGTCCTCCTCGAACAGGTTCGCTTGTTGTCATCAGATACAAATTCCCTGCTTCAAACCCCGAGAAGGGGAAAAAGTCAAGGGAAAGGGCAAGAATCTACACCGCGTTGAAGAAAGAATCTCGCTGGACCGGGGTGAATCCGGCTGCCGTGATGTATTCGCGCAACTGCTCTTCGCCCAACCCCCTGGGAGAGGCCGAGCCTGCGGCGTGCCCGATCTTTTCTTCCACAATGGTTCCGTCGAAATCATCGGCCCCGGCCCACAGGGCGAGCTGGGCAGCCTTGACGCCGGCGTAGGCCCAGTAGGCCTTGATGTGCGGGATGTTGTCCAGATAGAGACGGGATATGGCAATGGTTCGCAGGAAGTCCTCCCCGTCGGGTCCCTTGGCCTCCAGGGGATTGTTGTCCGGCTGGTAGGGCAGGGGAATGAAGCAGAGAAATCCGGCGGTGGAGTCCTGCAGGGCCCGCAGGGCGTGGAGGTGGTCGATACGGTCTTCCCATGTCTCCAGATGACCGAAGAGCATGGTGCAATTGGAATGGATTCCCTGGGAATGGGCTTCCCGGTGGATTTCCAGCCACTGGGTTCCGGGAATTTTTTCCGGACAGATCTTCTGGCGCAGGTCCGTGTCGAACACTTCTGCCCCGCCGCCGGTCATGCATTCGAGGCCTGCCTCCTGCAGATCCATGAGCACCTGTTCCACGGATTTCCCGTATTCTTTGGACAGGAAGGCGATCTCAACGGCGGTGAACGCCTTGACCGTGGCGTTCGGCCGTACCTCCCGGACCGTCCTGAGCATGGACAGGAAATAGTCGTAGGTCAGGGCCGGGTTGAGGCCCCCCACAATGTGGACTTCACGGATGGGTTCGTCGATGCGGGACATGAGTCGGTCCCGGATCTCCTCCAGGGAGTAAACATACCCGCCTGGCTGGCCTTCCCGTTTGCTGTACGCGCAGAATTTGCAGGCGTTCTGACAGACATTGGTGTAGTTGAGATGCTGGTTGTACACGTAAAAGGCCTTGTCGCCGTGGATGGCCCTTCTGCGCATGTGGCCGAGCTCGCCCAGATCGTGGACTGAGGCGTTGCGTGCCAGGTGGAGGCCGTCTTCCTGATCGAGCCGTCCGCCGTCCTGGACGTGTTTGATGATGGTTTCGGTTCTATTCATAGCTGAGTACCCATTGCGGGCCGAAAGGGGTCGCGTTTTCAGGGATGATGTTCCATGATGTCAAGATCTTGGTAAGAAAGGATTGCTTGACCGGAGGACCTTCGAGCAACACCATCTCCTCGGTGATGCCCAGTCCTTGTTTCAGACCGCGTACCGCATCTTCGAATCCGCCCATTTTGTCAACCAGGCCGGCCTCCATGGCCTGTTTCCCGGTCATGGCCCTGCCGTCGGCAACCGGTCTGATGGCGGCCGGGTCCATTTTTCGGGATTCGGCAATATCCCCGAGAAATTGTTCGTACAGATCGTCGGCCAGCCCCTGGAAATATTGTGCCTCCTCCGGGGTCATGGGCCTGAACATGGTGCCTGCGTTCTTGAGAGAACCGGTTGTGATGGTCTGCTCCCTGATCCCCAGTTTCTGCATCATGTCGCCTATGTCCGTCAGTTTGACCTTCACCCCGATACTGGCCGTCAGGGTGCCGGGATTGGCCCAGATTTCCGAGGCTCCGGCAGACACGTAGTATCCTCCGGACGCGGCCACCGCCCCCATGGAGGCTATGGTGGGTTTGTCTCTGGCGATTCGTTTGACGGCCTGGAAGATCTCCTGGGACGGGCCCACCACCCCGCCGGGCGAATTGACCCGGACGATGACTCCCTTGACCGAGTCGTCCTTGTGCAGCTTGTCGATCCATGCCGTGATCGGTCTCGAGGATGAAATCACCCCGGAGACATTGACTACGCCGATCTTGTCCCCGCCGGACATCCATCCCGGTCTGTCCTCGGAAAAGAAGAACGAGGCGAACACATACATGCTCCCCATGAGCAGGACAATGGCCAGAACAATGAGCATGGTCCCGAACAGAAAAGGGTGCCGGGCGCTGAACTTCACGGGTTGTTGCATGATGACCTCGGGCGGATGGCGGTGTGTGCGGGAAGATGGGTTCCGGAAATATACTGCATAGGCAAGAAAGGCGGGTTTGTCACGGCGTGCACCTTATTCCACAAGACCAACCAGATCGTAGGTCTTTGTCTCGTCGATGCGGGCCTGAACCAGTCGTCCCGGCGCAACGCCCGGGCCGCTTACATAGGTCACGCCGTCCACTTCCGGGGCCTGGAACCAGGTTCGCCCGGTAAAGAGTCCTTCCCAGTCCGGGCAGGGTTCGTCCACGAGAACGGGCTGGACCGTGTCCGCATAGTCGGCCAGACGCTCTTCGCTGATTTCGGCCTGGATCTCCATGAGACGGGCCTTGCGGGCTTCCTTGGTATCCTGGTCCACCTGCCCCTCCATGGCCGCTGCCGGAGTTCCCTCCTCGGGAAAAAAGGTGAACACGCCCATGTGGGTGAACCGGATGTCCTGAACGGTTTGGACGAGGTGTTCGAAATGTTCCTCGGTTTCGCCGGGATAGCCCACGATCATGGTGGTGCGGATGGCCGCGTCGGGCATATGGGATCTGATCCTGGCGACGATTTCCCGGGGATCGTGCATGAACGGTCGGCCCATGGTTTTCAAAATGTCCGGATGGGAGTGCTGGAAGGGAATGTCCAGATAGGGGAGCAACGGCCTGCCGCATGAGGCCAGAAAGGCGAGGCGGTCATCGGTCAGACCTGCCGGATACAGATACATGAGTCGGAGCCACTCGAGCCCTTCCAGGGGCAGGAGTTTTTCGAGCAGGTTTTCCAGACCGTGTTGCATGCCCAGGTCCCTGCCGTAGGCGGTCACGTCCTGGGCGATGACCACCAGTTCCTTGACCCCGTTGGCCAACAGCCCCTTGGCCTGGTCCACGACTGCTGAAACGGGCTGGCTGACCAGAGGGCCGCGCAGGGAGGGGATGGTGCAGAATCGGCAGGTATTGTCGCATCCCTCGCTGATTTTCAGATACCCGTATCCCGGTGAGGTGGACAGGGCCCGCCCCTTTTCATCGGCTATTCCCCGATGGAGCTCCCGGGCCAGGATTGCCGGAAGTTGGCTCTGGTCGGGGATGGTCAGGAAACGGTCCACTTCCGGGAGTTCCTTACGCAGTTCCTGTTCGTAGCGCATGACCAGACAGCCGGTGACAACGAGCAGGGGCTTGGGCTCGATGTCGGCAATGGCCTCGGCCGTCTCCAGAATGGTCTGCACGGATTCCTGCACGGCCGGTTCGATGAATCCGCAGGTGTTGATGAGGACGACATGGGCCTGTTCCGGGGTATCCACGGGCTCGATGGATGCGAGCATGCTGCCGAGCATCACTTCCGTGTCGACCCGGTTTTTGGGGCAGCCGAGGCTGATGGTATGGATGCGAATGGGTTGGGATGTATTGGTCATGGTGATTTTTGGGGTGAGAGGGTGGAAAGGGAAAGCACGCAGAAGAACAGTGATCTCTAGCCCGAGTTGCATCGGAACGTCATCCCGGACGTGATCCGGGATCTCTATGGTTTTGGCTATTGGCTGCTCTCTGTGCCGTCCCCGTGTCGTCCAGGATCCCGGCTTTCGCCGGGATGACGGCAATCTTTGCAGTGTTATTTTTTACTGGAGGGTGAATTCCGTCTGGTCATTGAATTGAACCGTCTCTTTGGTGATACCCATTTGTTCCAGCCGCGGCACATTCGCCTTGCGAAATCCCCAGAGCTCACCGCTGTATTTGCGGGGAACGGTCAGGGATCGGGGGGGATGCCCGAGACGATGGACATGTTCTTCGATGATCGCTGCAAGAGCCCTGGAGCGTACCATATTGCCCAGACTGGGATGCCAGGGACCGGCCAGAACATTGTCCAGAAGCAGGGGCTCGGGAGTCAGCCCCATGCGGATGACGGCGATATCTTCGCCCCAGAGCTGCACGACGGCCCGGGCGAGCTGGGATACGGTCGTTTCCATATCCGGCGGTTCGTACCTGCCCTGGCGGAACCAGGCCGCCAGGACGGTTCCCTCGAGCACCAGGCAGGGGTAGAGGCGGATGATGTCCGGTCGAATCCGGCAGCATTCGCGAATATCCTCCTCCCAGGTCTTGTCCGAATGCCCCGGCAGGCCGGGAAGCATCTGCAGCCCGAGTTCGAGACCGGCCTTGCGAACCATGGTACAGGCGTCCAGGGCTGTATCCCGATCATACTGCCGATTGGCCCGGTCGAGGATGGTCTGATCAAAACTCTGGATGCCCAGCTCGACCATGTCCAGCCCGGATTGTGCGAGCTGTCCGAGCATGTCCCCGGTGATGGCGTCGGGCCTGGTGGAGCAGCGGATATGCGAGATGATGCCCTGGTTTTTATAGGCAGCTGCGAGGTCGAGGAATCGGGCCATCCATTCTTCGGGGATCGCCGTGAAGGTTCCCCCGAAAAAGCCCAGGCCGATGGGGGGCAGGTGGTGATCCTTACGTTCCTCGAGTTGGGTGACGAGCTCCTCGAGGCTGGCGTGAAGCGTTTGCCGGGGATGACCTGTCTGGAGATCCTGGGAGCAATAGGTGCATCTGCCCGGACATCCCTGGAAGGGCAGGAACACGGGAAGTGTTTTGGGATGCTTGCGTTTGGGCTCAGGATGTTTAAATGATATCATGGTGTTAGGTGGACGGGTATGCCTGCTGAACGGGTCTGGGCCGGTTCTTCCGTCACGGGTTCGTGTTCCTGCAGGGCGAGCATTGTGGAGACGAGGAGATGTTTTTTGACATCGTAGTGGATTAACTGTTTATTTCCCTTGAAAAACCTTGTCGATTTGTGTAAAGATGTACCTTAAGCATGTATCGTCATCCGCAAAAATTCACGAAGACTGACCATCTCATTCACGTTCGCGCACCTCTATCAACGATCTAACCATGCCAGGAGAAACGAGATGAGCTCGAGAACATTGACAAAAGCCGATATCGTCAACGCTATCTACGAGAAGACCAACCGAAACAGGGCTGAAGTGAAAAACCAGGTGGAGAGTCTGCTTGGTATCATGAAGCAGGCCATCAAGAAGGATTATGCGCTTCTCAGCAGTGGATTCGGCAAATTCGAAGCCTACGAGAAAAGCGCACGCAAGGGAAGGAATCCCCAGACCGGCGAGAGCATCATCCTGCCGCCCCGCAAGGTGGTCGTGTTTCGTATTTCCAGAAAATTCAGGGCCGAACTCAATCCGCAAGAATAAAGCACGAGGGAGATCTGGCCGACAATGTTTGCAATGCGTGTTCAGCATCGGCCAGGGACGTGAAAATCCCGGCGTGGACCTGCCAGTAGGTTTGTCCGTGCAGTGTAATGGGGTGGATGCGACTTTTTGCATATCCCTTGTGTTGCAAAGCGTTACGCAGGTGCAACGCGTTATCTTTGATGGTGAACGATCCGACCTGAACATAGAAAGGGCCCGTAGCGACCGCTTCGGATGCATTTTCGGCCTCGATGCGGATACGAGCGGTTCCCGGTCCTACGACTCCCAGATCCTTGGCCGCCTGATAGGAGAGGTCAAGGATTCTGTTTTTGACAAAGGGGCCTCTGTCGTTGACCCGGACCCTGGTCGTCCTGCCGTTGTCCAGGTTGGTGACCACGAGCCGTGTCTGCATGGGAAGGATTCTGTGGGCGGCCGTACGCTGATGCATGTCATAGACTTCACCGCTCGCGGTCAGGCGACCATGGAATTTTTTCCCGTACCAGGAGGCGATCCCGGTTTCCGAGTAGTTGGTCGCAGAGGGGACCGGGGAGTAGGTCTGTCCCATGACCGTATAGGTTTTTTGGGTTTTGCGCGGCTTGGGCTTGGGCTTGGGACGCGGCGAGGCCTCGATGCGCTGGGAGGGGGGCTGGTGCACCGTTTTTTTACCGCATCCCCAGACAACGGTCAGACTCACGGTGAGTATGAGCAACACGGGCAGTAACGATGCGGGTGATTTCATGTCCATTCCCTGGTGTCATTGTGAAATGCGTGTGCAGAATCCGGGTTCGATCATCCCGTTTCACGGGCAGGCGTTACCCTTTGACAGCATCCTGACATCTCTCTAGGTAAGGCCTATGTTGCAACCTACTCGTATTCTGTTCGGCATGTTGCCGGCTTGGCTGCTGCTCCTGGTCGTGGGAACGTCTCCAGCCTTTTGCTCGTATCCGTCCCAGGAATTCAAAAAAGGGTGGCGAGGGTTTCATCAGTTGCTCGAAAACCCTCGCAAGGCCAAGTATCGTTCCAATTGGTATGCGGTCAAGGATCGTTTTCAGCGCGCCTACAAGCAAAGTCCCAGAGGGTCCTACGCCCCCAAATCCCTGTACTATCTCGGCAGAGTCTATGACGAGATGTCCAAGGTTTCCATGCTCGATTCCGACGCTCTTCAGGCCGTGGATTATTACAGAAGAGTGGTTCTTCGTTTTCCCGATCATTCCTGGGCCGACGATGCCCTGTTCCGCCAGGCCCAGGTGGAATTGTATCAGCTCAAGAACAAGGACCAAGCCTATCTCTCCCTGCTTTCGGTTGTCCACAAGTACCCCAAGGGGGATATGGCTCCCAAGGCGAGGGAGCTGCTCGACACCCTCGATCGGAAGAATCGTAAGAAGGCTCGTCCTGCATCGACGGGCGAATCCGCTGCCAAACCGCGAGCTCCTGCTCCTGCTCCCGTGACGAGCAGCACCGGCACCCCCTTGACGGCCCCTCCTTCCCCTTCCGGCGAGAATACCGCGCACCTGGTTCATATCCGCCACTGGTCCAGACCGGATTCTCCAATCGGTTGCGCAAACCCGACCCAAAGCTCCAGACTCCCCACCGCCTGCTCATCGATCTCGAAAAGACCCGCATGGATAAGGATGTGCCGGCCGAGGAGAGCGTTGCCGACGGCATTCTGCGCTCCATCAGGACGGGGCGCTATTCCCGGGACGATGTTCGCGTGGTTCTGGACATCGACGATATCGAGAATTTTCGGGTGTTCTCCCTTTCCAATCCCTTCCGCGTGGTCATCGATGTCTACGGCGACAAGAACGGTGGGACCACGCCGGCTACCTCCGTTGTTGCTGCCGGCAAAAGTGTCGACAATGCCGACAGGGCGGCAGTGGGCAAGGCAGGACGTGGCCGGCAGCCTGGTTGAGCAGCTGGGATTGAAGATCAAGACCATCATGATCGATCCCGGTCATGGGGGCAAGGATCCCGGTGCCGTGGCCAACAAGATCCGGGAAAAGGACATCAATCTGAAGATGGCCAAGATCCTTGGAAAAAAATTGGAAAAGCAGGGTTTCAGGGTCTTTTACACCAGATCCAAGGATGTTTTCGTGCCTCTGGAGGAACGCACGGCCATGGCCAACGCCAAGGATGCCGATCTGTTCATCTCCATTCACTGCAACGCCTGCGGGAACAAACGGGCTCACGGTCTGGAATTGTACTACCTCAACCTGGCCAAGTCACGGGATGCTGTCCGGGTGGCAGCCCGTGAAAACGCTGTCTCCGTAAAAAAGATCAGTGATCTGCAGGTCATTCTCACGGACCTGATGCTCAATTCCAAGATCACCGAATCCAAGGACCTGGCCAATGATATCCAGACCAGGTCCCTGCGCAATGTCCGGTCCAAGTACAAGGTCAACGATCACGGCGTCAAAGGCGCTCCCTTCTACGTGCTCATGGGCTCCAAGATGCCTGCGGTGTTGGCCGAATTGGGATATATCACCAACACCGCTGAAGCCAAGAGGCTGCGATCCACCGCCTATCTGGAGCGGCTCGCCGACGGCATGGTGCAAGGCGTTTTGGCCTATCAGAGACGTATAGAAGGTCTTGCCGGTCTGTAAGGTTCCGGTGTGACCCGTGTGAGGCATGATGTTCGTGTGTCCATGTCCTCCACGCAGGGTATGATTTTTTCATGGGAGAATGACGTGGCTGTACCCGTCGGTACCCTGGTCAATGCTGGGGCCATAGTCCTTGGCGGCGCGCTGGGGTTGCTTCTCAGGGGGCGCTTCCCCGAGCGTATTCGTATCGTTTCCTTTCAGGGCGTGGGGTTGTGCGTTCTGGTCATCGGCATGCAGATGGCCTTTGAAATGAAGAATCCCCTCATCGTGATCATCGCCGTGCTGTTGGGGGGAATTCTCGGAGAAATCCTTCGTTTGGAGGAATTGTTCGAGCGGCTGGCCCTGGGTCTCAAGGGAATGATCCGATCCTCGAATCCTCTGTTCACGGATGGGCTCATTTCGGCCTCCCTTATTTTTTGCATCGGCGCCATGGCCATTGTCGGTTCGTTCGACGAGGGGATTCGGGGGGATCATTCCATCCTGTTCACCAAGGCAGTCCTGGACGGGTTCACCTCTGTGGTGCTGGCCACGACCTACGGGGTCGGGGTGCTTTTTTCCGCCGTGCCCGTGTTGCTGTATCAGGGCGCACTGACCCTGTTCGCGGCCTCGTGCCATTCGGTGTTTTCTCCGGAAATCATCGCCCAGCTCACTGCAACGGGCGGGGTTCTCATTCTGGGGATCGGCATCAATATTCTGGAGATCAAACAGATCCGCATCTCGAGCATGTTGCCGGCATTGGTGATTGTGGTTCCGCTGACCATGATGTTCGGGTAGCATGCTGTCCATCAACCTCCGACAACCTCCGAGGGAAAAATGGAGATGCTGGTGCGTGTGTTTTTCCTTCGACATCTACCAGCGGATCTCAACGTGGATATGTTTCAATCGTCTGCACGGTACGTGACAATGTTCATGTGAAGACGTTCGTTGTAAATGCACGATAAGGTGGAGCAGATATCGGTTCGAGTCTGTTCTCGGCAGGTAGAGACCGGCAGCTTTCCAAAAGGGTGTCCCCGGGCAGGGCCTGGTGGGGAGAAAGCGGTGAAAAAAAGAGAGTCGCTCAATCAGATTGTACGATATTTTGTCAGCAACGGTGGTGGGTTCCTGATCGTCAGTCAGGACGAAATGTTCCTGCGCATCTTCAACGGGTTCATGAAGGTACTGGACGTTCCCAAGGAGAGTATGCGTTGCGATCTTTTCGGCAAACAGTATATCAAGGAAATCAGGTCTCTTCTCGAGGAATTCAACCGGGTCGTCGTGTTTATCGAGTCCTGTATCGAAGGCCGGAACAACGCCCCGTATTTTCGGCAGATCAAGGATATTCTGGATGATCGGGTGACCATCATCTGTATCTGCAATGAAAGCGGTCGGGAAGCCATGAGCCTGTTTCTGGAGATGGGTGCCGACAATACCATCGTCAAGCCCGTTTCCATCGATACCATCGTCAAGAAGATCGCTTTTTCCATCAAACCCAACAACTTCAGAGTGCTGGTCAGTAAAGCCAAAAAGGCCATTTCCCAGAACAATCTCACCCCCGCACGATCCATCGCTCAGGAAATTCTCAAGGCCAATCCCGAGAGCACCATCGCTCACATTCTTCTGGGCGACATCCATCGTCGGAAAAAAGAATATCCCCAGGCCGAAAAGTGTTATAAGTTGGCCTCGAAGAACGCCCGCATGCATCTCCAACCTCTGGAGAGGCTCGTGGAACTTTACGACGAGACCAAGCAGATCAGGGAAAAGCTCGGGATTCTGAAACTCCTCGACAAGATTTCACCCCTCAATCACGAACGGAAAATGGCCATCGGTGACGCCTACGCCCGACTTGGGGAAACCAAGAAGTGTGTGGCCTATTATGAAGAGGCGCTTCGGCTGGTGGGCATGCAGGCCAACGAGATGATCAGCTACTCGAGGATGGAAGTGGGCAAAAAGCTCAAGCAGGTCGATCCTGATCGAAGCCTCAAGTACATGTCCGAGGCTCTCGAACTCAAGGCCGATGATTTACGTCCCAAGGACCTCTGGATGTTCAACGAGATAGGTTTGAGCCTCAGAAAGCGGGGGCAATGGGAAGAAGCGGTCGAACACTACCGCAAGGCCATGGAGATAGCCCATGATGATTGGGGCGTGGCCTACAATATTGCCATGGCCTATTTTCAGGGCAAGGAATACGACAAGGCCCGCGAACATGTGGAAAAGGCCCTGGACCATTATCCGGAGTTGCTGAACGTCGATGCCAACATACCGTACAATATTGCCAAGATCTATTTTCGCCTGGAACAATATTCAGAGGCCCAGCAGTACGCCAAGATCGCCTGCATCAACGACCATGACCATGTCCCCGCTCAAAGACTGCTTAGCGAAATCGATGGGCGGTGAACCGGGTTTTTCGAGGGATGTTTTCTGTTCAATGATTCTTGTATGACAAGCATGCCGGATTACGATACCCTTTCCCCGGTTATCGTTGACCATGACATGTGCAAGGAGCTGTAATTGGCTAAACGGGAAATTCTCGATCAGATTGTCCGCTATTTCGTGTCCCATTACGGCGGGTTTCTCATCGTCAGTGACGACACGACCTTTGTCCGGACATTCAAGGGACTTGTCAGGGCCTTGGGTATCACCCAGGAGTGTGTGTATGCCGAATTGCGCGCAGGTGGATATATCAAGAAGATCCGTGCCCTGCTCAAACAATTCCAGCGGTTGATTCTGTTTGTTGAGGCCAATATCGACGGTGAGAACAACACGCTGTATTTCCGGCAGATCAAGAAAGCACTGGGGGACAGGGTGATCATCATCTGCCTGAGTACGGAAATGAATCGTGATGTCCTGTGCCTGTTTCACGAGATGGGGGCGGACAATATCATCGTCAAGCCCGTTTCCATCAATTCCATTATCGAGAAAATCGCTTACACCATAAAACCCAACAATCTACGTTCCTTGGTCGACAAGGCCAAAGGAGCTATTGCCAAAGATGATTTCAAGGCTGCCAAGGAATTCATCGACGAAATTTTCGAGATCAATCCGGAGAGTTCCATCGCAAATATTCTTATGGGGGATATTTTTCGGAAGAAAAAGCAGTACGACCAGGCCGAGACCAGTTACAAACGGGCCTCGAGCAAGGCCAGGATGTATCTCGAGCCTCTGGAGCGGCTCGTGGACCTCTACGAGGAGTCTGATAACAATGAAAGTCGGGTGGGTGTCCTGGAGAAGTTGGACAAGCTTTCCCCGCTCAATCACAAGCGCAAAATCGTCATCGGTGACGCGTATGTGGACATGGGGGATATGCTGAAGGCTCGCGACTACTATGACGGGGCCCTGTCCGTGGTGCGCAAACATGCCCGGGATCAGATCGTCAGCTCACTCATGGAGGTAGGTCAGAAGCTCATGGACATCGATCCCGAGCACGGCCTCGGCTATATGAGTGAGGCCATGGATATGAAGTCGGATGATTTTTCCATGCAGGACATGTGGATGTTCAATGAGATGGGACGACATCTGCGCAAGCAGGGCAGGTGGGAAGAGGCTGTCTCCAATTATGCCAACGCACTCACTATCGACCCCGAGAACGGAGGCTTGTTCTACAACCTGGCCATGGCATATATGCAGGGCAAGATGTACTTCAAGGCTCTTGAATATGCCCATACGGCTCTGGAGAAGAGTCCCGATCTACTGGAAGCGGATATCAGCGTTCCTTTTTCCCTGGCCAGGATGAATTACCATGGGAAACGATTCCTGGATGCCGGCAAGTATGTTCGCATGGTTCTCGAGAAGGAACCGGATCATCAGGGTGCGCTCAAGCTTCAGAGCAGACTGGGTAAGCAGATGAAGGGATGACGGTTTTGTGAGGTCCCGGGCAGCGAAAGCTGCAACCCGACCCCTTGTTGCTACGCCTAATTTTTCTTGTGCACGATGACTCGGTTCCGACCGCCGGCTTTGGCTTCATACAAGGCCAGATCCGCATGCTTGAGCAGTTCCTCGATGGTCTGGCATCCTGCCAGATTCCCGCCGATACCGATACTCACCGTTATTCCGATTGGTCCCGAAGGCGTAGTGATTTGTGTTTTTTCGATAAGCTTGCGCAGTCTTTCGGCCACTTCGAATGCCTGATCCAGATCGGTTTCAGGAAGCAGTGCCCCGAATTCCTCCCCTCCCAATCTCCCTGCCAGATCCGATGTGCGAAGTGCCTCTTCCATGAGCCTGGCAAGCTTCTGAAGGACGAGATCCCCAACATCGTGCCCCAATGTATCGTTCACGTTCTTGAAGTGGTCAACGTCGACCATGAGCAGGGCCATCCCCCCCGCATACCTGCGGCAACGGCTTATTTCCTGGACGCATTTTTCCAGAAAATGACGTCTGTTGGCCAGCTTGGTCAGGCTGTCCGTGGTTGCCAGTTCCAGTAACAGGTCCTGGTTGTTCTTGAGTTCGGTGATGTCTTCCTGGACCCCGACGAAATGTCGGATTTCATCGTGCTCATCCGTTACCGGGGAAATGGTCGCCTTGACCCAATATCTCTCTCCGGTTTTGCTGACATTGCAAAATTCCCCGCTCCAGCTTTGTCCTGCAGTGATGGTCGACCACAGGTCCTGGTAGATTTTTTGTTCCTGGGAACCCGAATTGATGATCCTGGGATTCTTGCCGATGGCTTCCTCCAGGGAGTAGCCGTAGACTTGGGAAAAACGCGGGTTGATGTACTCGATGTTTCCCTGGTGGTCGGTGATGACCACGCACGAGGAGGATTGCCGGACCGCCGTGCCCAACTGACGGATTTCATCCTCGACCTGTTTGCGAGGGGTGATGTCCTCGGCCAGGACCATGACCGTATCCGGGGGCACAAAGACGTAGTTGACATCTGTGTCCATGGTTTTTCCCGTTGTCCGCAATGTGTGACGCATTTCCTTGCGGATGTTCATGCGGTCGCAGTAGCAGGTATGGATGTCCTGAATGATTGCCGGAGTGTCCTCGAAATAATCGCTCAACAAGGCCCCTTGCTTGTCCGCTATCAAACCCTGGCTGAGAGCATGGGCGGCGGTATTGTAGCCTGAAAGAACGAAATCCTCTCCCTGTTGCTTCCACGTGTACGCGGGCATGGGCAGTTCCGTGAACAGCTTGCGGTATTTGGCTTCCTGTTCTTTGAATCGGGCTTCGGATTTCTTGAGTTCGGTGAGGTCATTGTGAGCGCCGAGCATGCGGATGGGCTTGCCGGAATCGTCCCGAATGGCGATGCCGCGGCAACGGACCCATACTGTCGAGCCATCACGGTGCCGGTAGCGAACAATCTGGTCGTAGGGATGATCGGGATCGGCCAGATGGGCCTTGAAGTTCTCCAGAGCCTTTTCGAGGTCTTCCTGGAAGATCATGTCCTGCCACTCCGAGGCCAGATGTGCCTTTGCCCGGGGATCGTACCCGAACAGCCGCCAGAATTCAGGGCTCATCCATTCGTGTTCCGGATTTTCGAGGTCCCAATACCATATGCCGTCCAGGGAACCCCTTTGAAAAAAGGCGAATATGGTCGGATCACTGGCAACGAGGTCTGTCAATTCCTGTTCGAGATAGTGTTTGTCCTGGGACATGGCGCTCACATGGTTTGATTGAGGGGAAGAGATCACTGCAATATGTCCCGTTATCTCTTGGAGGAAAACGAGGTCAAGGAAAAGATGTATGACAAATTGCCGGCAATTTGTCGTGTTGCCTTCATGTCACGCGTCGATCGTTCACCCCATGCAAC
>CAYWJL010000007.1:18028-18320 GCA_964458145.1 uncultured Desulfovibrionales bacterium
TCGTTGCATGGTATCCGGAGTGGATGAAAACGATGGGTCGATCAGATGGGGGGTGCTATGGTCACGAGAACCCGCATGTCCGTGGTCGCCTCGATGCCGTGGGGTTCATTGATCCGGCAGACGAGAACATCACCCGGTTTCGCAGGGATGGCCGCATCGCCCGCCCCCAGAAATGCGCCCGAACCTTGGATGACCGTGATGCTCACTTCTCCATCGATGTCATGGGAATGGACCGGGAGTTTCTGGCCGGCCTTGAAGTTGAAATGGAGAATTTTGAAGTTTTCCTAATCGT
>CAYWJL010000008.1:0-2422 GCA_964458145.1 uncultured Desulfovibrionales bacterium
CGAAGCGGTTGCGATGGCCCGAACCTGATCGGCCGAGGCATCCACCAGTCCCACGATCTGTTCCAGAGAAGCTCCGGCCTGCTTACCGAGCTGGGCGGTCTTGGCCACCTCATCGTTGGCCAGATCCATTTCTCCAAGGCTGGTCTTTGTACCGCTCTGGATCCCGTGGACAACCGAGGCCACTTCCTTGGTGGCGGACATGGTCTTTTCCGCCAGCTTACGGACCTCGTCGGCAACCACGGCGAACCCTCTTCCGGCCTCACCGGCCCGGGCTGCCTCGATGGCCGCGTTCAGGGCGAGCAGATTGGTCTGGTCGGCGATATCATTGATCACGTTGATGATCTTGCCGATTTCGTCGGACTGGGTTCCCAGTTCGTCCATATGAACCTTCATCTGGTGCACACGCTTCTGCACCGTGCCGATGGCGGCGATGGCCTGATTGACATCCCCCATGCCGGTCTGAGCCTGTTCCTTGGTCTGATCGGCATTGGAAGCGGCTTCGGAGGCGTTCTGGGCAACCTCCATGACCGTGGCGTTCATCTGTTCCACGGCCGTTGCCATTTCCGTGATCCTGGCCCGCTGTTCGTCAGCCCCCCGACTGGCCTGAGCCACCTGATCGGCCAGTTCCTCGGCGGCCGTGGCAACGCTTCCGGAAATATCATGGGCATCCTTGGCAGCATCCGCGATGATGGCGTTCTGGGCCTCGATGGTCTTCTGCTGAGCCTGCATCTCCGAAAGATCCGCAACAATGGCAAAGGCGCCTATGAGTTTTTTGTCCAGATCGTACAGGGGTGCCGCATCGATCAACCCGTAGACCTCATGCCCCTTGCGGTTGTTCACATCCATGTGAGCTTTTTCAACGACCACCTTGTCCCGCATGACCTTCCCGACCACGGTGGGATGATCGGGATCATCATACAGAAATTCTGCAATGGAAGTTCCCACATAGTCTTTGGGATTCCCGTCCAGCCCGACGATGTCCAGACTGGCCTTGTTGACAAAGGTGATATTTTCGTTCTCATCCACCACATAACACGGAACAGTCATCCCGTGCAGTATTCCCTTGGAGAATCCGAGCTGTTCCTTGAGGGTGTCGACCATTTTACCGAGATTGTCCGAAAGAACTCCCAGCTCGTCCTCTGACCCATCATTGAAACTGGCCGTGAAATCACCCTGGGATACCTTGTGAGAGGCCCCGACAATGGCGGCGATGCGGTTGATCACCCACACATGGATGAACCAGGTCACCAGGCCCACAAGCACCACGAGGCCGATGATGCAGACAACAACGATCTTGAAGATATGCCCGTTGATGGTCCCCATATGACTGGTGACATCCTGCACAAAGACCATGGTTCCGAGAATGCTTTTGGACGATCCGTGACAATGATAACAGGACGGAGCGTTCATGATGGAAATGGACCGGATGAAGAGATCCTTGCCGTCCACATCAACCAGGGTATTTTCGGCCATCTGGCTCTCAAGTGCCTTGAGAGCGAAATCAGCCACATGCGGGTCGTCGTAACGCCCCTGAAAATCTTTGCGAACGGACTGGGGATCGGTACTGTAGGTTACATTACCGTTGTAGTCCGTGAGAAACAGGTTGGTGTCCGGAAATTTTTTGGAGACATCCTTGATTTCGCTCCGAGTGGCTTCATCATCACCGATAATCATGGGACGCTCGATGGAATGCATAAGCAATTCTGCAGAACGATTCAGCCCTTCTCCGAGCTGCTCGACCATCCCGGTGTACTGCCAATAAATGGCCAAACCGACCACAACGGAAAAGCCCAGAAAAGAAAGGCCTGAAACAAGCAGGCCGATCTTGGCGTTGAGGGATTTCTTGAAAATATTCATGGGCCCTCCTAATGCGCGCCGCTATGGAGCAGTGGTTTGTAGTTGAAATCCTTGACCCGTTGTGAATTGTGGCATTGGGTGCAGGAAGAGATGGTCGGCGTAAGGACGATCAGTTCAGGATCTCCATCGTTCTCCACATGCTTTCGGCCGGGACCGTGACAGGTCTCGCAACCCACATCCGCGAATTCCGGTGTCTTGGCGTAGGAAACAAAGCCGCCCTTTTTGTACCCGGTTGTATGACATCGGTAACAGGTTTCCTGTTCTTCGGTCTGGAGCTTGGGCAACATTTTTTCGACCCCGGCCCATGAATGGGCTTTTTTGGAATATTTCATGAATGTCGAATATTCCTCCTCATGACAGTCGGCACAGGCCTTTGTGCCCATGTAGTCACCGGCACTTGCCGTAACGGCCAGGACCAGCCCTCCCAAAACCCAAACCATGCCTACAACCATTTTTCGAAACACCATAGCCATCTCCCACCTACCCTGTTGAACCATCCTCCCGGACCATAAACCTGAACGATCAAATTTCTTGACATGTTGGGTTACGGTCTTTCGCTCCCCAC
>CAYWJL010000008.1:2432-17778 GCA_964458145.1 uncultured Desulfovibrionales bacterium
AGCCATCTCCTACCTACCTTGTTGAACCAGCCGGCAAACCCTTCCAGCCTCCCGGACCATGAACAGCACCAACAAACTTCTTGACGTCTCAGCACCCCGCCACTCACTTCTTATCAGGACATCGTGTCGCCGCAAACCATGTGTGCCGGCGATAGCTTCAGATACTACGTCATACAAAAGTTCTTCAAGCCGTAGTAGCAACCACCTCTTGCGTCAATGAATTTTCTTAACAATCCGGGAACGATGGGTAAAATTTATCTATCCCCAAACCGGTCACGACGATCGTCTTGGCATATAGTTCCTTTAATTCAAAGGGTTGCCCGGCAGAGCAGAACCGGTTCGTCCTCATGGCCGGTTCCCCCCGGGGTAGAGGAGCGAGAACGGACGACCTACAACAAACACCATAGCCACGAAATATTGGGCGAGGGTGCGGCATGGATGTGCTGCAGGCCTGTTTATCGACTCGGATTTCCCGGCATCCGGCTGATGACAAAACACAAACCTTCACGTACGAGGTACGAACCCGTTGTAGAGCATATTGTAAAACGGATTTTCAAATTATGCCACGATTTCCCTCCAGTTTCCTCCCGGGTTCCAGTCGAAAAGCCATCGCATGGACATTCGTCACGTTCATCGTTTCCCTCGGCATTCTCGCTGTTCTCTTCCACCATCTGGACAAACGGACCATTGATAAACAGGAGCGCCTCTTCAATGAGCAACAGCTCCTTCAGACCTATCTGGCCGCAGGAGGATTGAACCGCGAATTCGACTTCTATCTGAACAAACTCCCCTTGCTGATTCAAAAACCCGTCCTTCGTCTGACGGACAGACAGGTCGATTTTCCCCTGTTCAAATCCAACCTGACCAATATCGCCAAAGCCTGTCCCGATGTGCTTTTCATCTGTCTCCATCAGGGGGACGGACCTGGCAAAGAAATCTTTTCCCGCACCGGCAAGCAAGAAATCATAGCAGCCCTGCTCGATTCACCAACACCCCCGAGCAACATATGCAAAACGGCCAAAAACTCGACACAAAGCCGGTCGGTCACCTTTCTGGCAACCCCGTCTTTCCAGCTTGCCAACATCGTCGTTTCCTTCGACACCTCTTCCGGCCCCGTCACTCTCGACATTGCCGTGGACATGCAATCTCTCATCACCAGATACCTCGCTCCCATGCGATCCGGAAAATATGGTGCCGCCTATCTTCTCGCCCAGGACGGTACCGTACTCTTTGATCACGAAACCGAAATCATAGGGAGCAATGTTTTTGCGGATCTGCATGCCGACTATCCCGACCTCCAACGGATCGATCGACGCATGATCAGCGAAGAACAGGGTACGGGTGCCTACACGTTCCTCGTCGAACGGGGACATGGAGAACGAAAAAAATTGGCGGCCTGGAGCACCGTCAACCTTATACCCGGCCACACAAAAATCATCGTGGCCATGTCTGCTCCGGACACGGATGTAACCGAACATCTCAATTCCCTGTGGCCCCATCGTTACCTCCTCGCAGCCATTGTCACGCTTCTGGCGGTGACACTGGCCATCATCATCAACCAGATTCTGGCCAACAGACGCATCGAAGCATCCAGGCAGCAACTCCTGGACATCATCGATTTCCTTCCCGATGCCACCCTGGTGGTGGACATGGATAACCGCCTTACGGACTGGAACAAGGCCATGGAACGGCTTACAGGGGTCAGCAAGGCTACGGTTCTGGGCACGAAAAATTTTGTCAAGAAAAGCATCGGATACGAGCGCCCGCTCCTTGTCCATTGCTTTGATCTCGATGACCACGAACTCGCCAGACTCTACCCTCACTTCCAACGTAACGGCGACACCATCAGTTCGGAAACCTTCATTCAGGAGCTCAATGAAGGAAAGGGTGCCCACGTATGGTTCACAGCCACCCGTCTGAGAGACAGCCGGGGCAATTGCGTGGCCGGTATCGAGTGCATCCGGGATATTACCTTCTTCAAGGAAGCTGAACAGAAACTCAGACACAGTCAGGAACGGTTTTCCATAGCTGTGGAATCCAACAGCACTGGCATCTGGGACTGGGATTTGCGCACGGGCGAGGTCTATTTTTCCAGAAGATGGAAAGGGATCATCGGCTATAAAGAAGACGAATTCCCCAATGAAATAGAGGCATGGAAACAGACGATCCACCCGGACGATTACACTGCGGTCATGGCAGCCAATTACGGCTTGACGCAGGAAAATCCCTGCTTCGAGATTGAATATCGCGTCAGATGCAGGGACGGGAGTTACACATGGGTCGAAGGACGAGGAACCGGTCTCTGGGACGCAAACGGAGAGCTTTACCGCATGGCCGGGTCACATATGGACATTTCCGCTCGAAAGCAGGACGAACTGGTCCTCGAGGCCCTGCTGCGCATCTCCACATCAGCCAACAGAGTCCGTAAGACCAAATACCTGTTCCGGGAAATCCACCTGACACTGAAAGAACTCATGGGAGCCGACAATTTCTTTGTGGCCCTCTGGGACCACAGCACGAAACAGATCACCTTCCCCTATTGCATCGACGAATATGAGGACGGGCCGGGTTACGAACTTATCACAGCTCAATGTGACGAGAATCAGCCGGGTCTGACCCCATGGGTTCTCAAAAACGAAAAGCCCCTGTTCCTGACCCATGATCATCCTCTCATGGAACATTGCAGGGGACGAAAACCCATGGTCTGGCTGGGAGTACCCATCATCGTCGGCAGCCGGCCTCACGGCATCCTCTGCGTCCAGGACTATCACGACGCCAACCGATTCAGGGAAAGAGATATCGACCTTCTCTTTGCCGTTGCCGAACAGACCGCACTGGCTCTGGACCGTAAGAAAAGCGAAGATCAGATGGCCTTTTATGCCTTGCATGATCACCTGACCGACCTGCCCAATCGAGCCCTGTTCCTCAACCGGCTCGAGCACTGTCTGCGCCGGGCCAAGAGACACGAGAATTTCAACTTTGCCGTCATGATGATCGACCTGGACCGTTTCAAGAAGATCAATGACAGCATGGGGCACACCATCGGGGACCGCCTTCTGGTCCAACTGGGCAAGCGGTTCACCCCCCTGCTCCGCGACGTGGACACCATCGCCCGGCTGGGTGGTGATGAATTCGCCATCCTGGTGGAAGATTTCCACAATCCCCGTGAAATCATCACCATCGCCAAACGCATACTCAGGGCCATCACCCAGCCGTTCAGCATTGACGAGAAGACGGTCCATACCAATGCCAGCATCGGCATTGTCATCAACACGGCCACCTACACAAAGCCCGAAAGCATCATCAGGGACGCGGACATCGCCATGTACGAGGCCAAGAAAAACGCGACCGGCAGATTCCGCGTGTTCAACCGGCAGATGCACAAGACGGCCGTTGAAACCATGTCCCTTGAAACCGATCTTCGTAAAACCCTCGAAGGGAACGGCATCGATATTGCCTTCCAACCCATCTTTGCCATCGACCCGATTCACATAACCGGTTTCGAGGCCCTGGCCAGATGGAACCATCCGGACAAAGGACCCATCGGCCCGGATATCTTCATCCCCATTGCCGAGGAAACCGGGCTCATCCACAAACTGGGCCTCCAGATCCTCGAAAAGGCCTGCGCCGCCCTGGCCGACTGGCGTACGCGATTGGGCCACGATCCCGAATTGGTCATGACCGTCAATGTTTCGGCCAGGCAGTTGGCCCATCCCCATCTCGTGGAGAGCATCCATGAAACCATGCAACGGCACGCCATTCCCGGCCATGCACTGAAGGTCGAAATCACCGAATCCACCTTCATGGAACACCCCAGAACCTCCCAGGTCGTTCTGGACAGGCTCAAGAAGCTGGGACTCTATCTTGCTGTGGACGATTTCGGCACGGGCTATTCCTCCCTCTCCTATCTCCAGAAACTTCCGGTGGACACCCTCAAGGTCGACCGATCCTTCATCATGGACCTGGACACCAATCCCAAGAGCAGGGTCATTGCCCGGGCCATCCTGGCCCTGGCCCAGTCCCTGGGAAAAGACGTCATCGCCGAGGGCGTTGAAACGAAAAAGCAATTGGATTTTCTGCGAGAATTGGGCTGCGAAAAGGTGCAGGGATTTTATTTGAGCAGACCTCTTGCCCGTGAAGCCGCCGAGGAGTTGTTACAGGCCGAAGCATGATCGGCCAGAGCCTGGGCCTGAAGCGTCCTGAGATGCTCTCCCGAACGAGGTCCCAACCCTTGCCATTCTTGAGGAAGATGGACGTCATGGATGATCCTGAATTCTTCGAGAACACGGCTTCGCAGGTCAGTCCCGCCATCGGCAACCACCAGAGCGCACAACCCTTCCAGCCATTCTTCCGATCCCACTCCAGTCAGCAGATCCACACGCGTTCCGGGGCGCAACATTGCATATCGCGCCATGGTCATATGCCATCGGGATGCAAGCATACCGGCCTGAATCATCCTTGCAGGCAACCGCAAGCGTCTGCCCATGTTCCGGACAATGTCCACCCCGGCCTTGTCGTGTCCATGATGGGCCGGCCATGAGGACGGCGGCGTCATAATCTTGCCCAGATCATGGCAGAGTCCCATCCAGACATGCAGGGGAGCGCCCGCCAGTTTGTCCATGACCTGACAGAGATGCTCCAGCACGGTTTCGTCATGATAGGGCAAGGGTCCTGCCGGGATGGATGCTGCCTGACCGAGTTCCGCGAACCAATCATGCAGAGCGCCTGCCTGATGGCACGTGGTCACGAACCGGCTCGGCACGGGACAGGTAAGACTCTTCTGAAGTTCTCCTCCCACCCGCTCGGCCGGAAGCAAGCGACACCCCCCGTCATCCACCACCTCACGCATGAGTTCCATGAGCTCGCCATGCACGATACAATCAGGAAAGCAGGCAGCAAACCGGGCAACTCTGAACACCCTGGCCGGATCGGCAAAAAAATTGGCCCTTGAGACCGGATAGAGAATTTTCTCTTCCAGATGCTCAAAGGCCTTCGGATGGGCGATGATCCTGCCCGTCTCGTCCTTTGCCAGGGCATTGATGGTCAGATCCCTTGCCAGGAGATCTTCCTCGATGCTTGCGGCCGCTGAAATCGTGTACTCGTCGCCATCCAGATAATAGACGGCTATCTTTTTCCCCACCTCTCTGGCCCGGGGAAACCGGCGCAAAAAGGTTTCCCGGTCCCCGCCGATGACGACATAATCCCTGTCCCGGACCGGTCTGCCCAGCAGATCGTCACGGACCGCCCCACCAACGAGATAGATACGCAATCAATCACGCTCCTCGAGAAGAACCTGCATGTTTTCCGCGGAGACAGGCCTGGAAAAGAAATAGCCCTGTCCGAAATCACACTTCATGGACGAGAGCAGATCCTTGTGGACGGACTGCTCCACGCCCTCGGCAACCACATTGAGACGAAGGCTGTGGGCCAGGCGGATGATCGCCCTGACAATCTCGAGGTTGTCCCGGTTCATGTGCATGTCGCGTACGAAACTCAGATCGATCTTGAGCTGATCCACGGGAAACTTCTGCAGATACCCCATGGAGGAATAGCCCGTTCCGAAATCGTCGATACTGAACCTGATTCCCATTTTTTTGAAGGTCTCGAGCTTGTCGAGGACATCCTTGGCATTGTCCAGAATGACCGATTCCGTGATCTCGATCTTCAGGCAGTCGGGGGGCATTCCTGTCTTGGCCAGGATGTAGCTTACCGAATCCACCAGATCGGGTTGAAAGAACTGCCGGGGGGACATGTTCACGGACAAGAGCAGGGGTGCCTTGTCGGAAGCGAGTTTATTCCAGGCGACCATGTCGCGACAGGCCTGGGTCAGAATGGTCTTGCCCAGGGGCACAATGAGTCCGCTCTCCTCGGCAATGGGGATGAAACGAGTGGGAGGCACGGCCCCCTTGGTGGGATGGTTCCACCTCGCCAGGGCCTCGACACCGGTTATCTCGCCCGATTCCAGGGAAATGATCGGCTGATAGGCGACGAAAAATTCCTTGTTGGCAATGCCCTGTCGGATATCGGTTTCAAGGGACATAGCTTCCACGGCGTTGTCGTGCATGTTTTTGCTGAACACCTTGAAACGCCCTCTCCCCAGACTCTTGGCCCGGTACATGGCGATGTCCGCATCTCTCAAAATATCCTCGGAACGGGAATATTCGCGATCCACAAAGACAATGCCCATGCTCGCCCCGGAATAGACCTCCTGGGAACCAAGCATCAGGGGCCTGGATATCTCCCTGAGAACCCGCTTGGCTATGCGCACCACATCCTGTTTGTCGGCATAGTCGTCCAGAATCACACCAAACTCGTCGCCTCCGAGACGGGCTACCGTGTCCATGGGCCGCAGACTGCTTTCCAATCGCCTGGCGATCCGGACCAGCAAAGCATCCCCGGCCAGATGTCCCAACCCGTCATTGATCAGTTTGAACCGGGCCAGATCGATCATGAACGCGGCAACCCGGGTAGAAGGATTCCGGTGACAGCGGTTCAGAAAATAGTCCAGACGCTCCATGAAAAGGGCGCGGTTGGGAAGCTGGGTCAGGGTATCGTGGAGGGCTTGCCGGGACAGTTCCGCTTCATAGGCCTTGCGCTCGGAGATATCCCTGTACACGAAAACCCCTCCGAGATTTTCACCGCCGATAACAAGGGGATATCCCATCAGGGAAACAGGAATCAACGTATTGTTCTTGTGCCTGCGATCGGCTTCCACAAGAACGGTTTTCCCCGCAAGAACCGCCTGAAGATGCCGGCTCTCGCTGACCTTGCGATTTTCGGGGTAAAGAACCGCCAATCCGAGATGCTTCATTTCAGGAAGTCGATAGTCGAAAAGCTTCTCAAAGCCTTCGTTGATAAACGTGACTCTCCCCTTGGTGTCGATCATGCAGGTGGCCAGGGGTGAATTGGCCAGAAATTGCTGGAAAATCGTCATCTGCAACGTGAGGGAATCATGCAGCTGCCGACCTTCTCCTGCCGGCCAGGCCGCAAGGATGGCATGGGGGGAATCGGGAATCCGCGATTCCGTGATCACCATTTCACGTATCTCGCCCTCGCATGTTCTCAAACAGAGTTTGTAGTCCAGGGAGGAGGTGTTGCCCGAAAAAACGCGATCATGATGATCCCGAAAAATGCTTTCCATACCGGTAGACAGGATATCCTGGAACATGCCGGTCGACAGATCACGGGGAGAGTATCCCGTAAGGGAAGCGGCCTCACCGTTGACCATGACAATCTCACCCTGATCATCCAGGATGAAATAGGCCCCGCCCGATTTTTCGAAAAGGGCGTGACTGAACGCATCGTATTGCTTGAGAACCCCACGGGCACTCTGAGTTACGGCATCTGACATGAAAAAGCGTCACCTGTTGTGGCGGCCTCACAACCAAATCCGGACCAAAATCGTGAATGTTGGCGTCTGACCTGTAATGTTGTTGTTTCCGGCTAGCGGGCTCATGCAAGGGTATGCAGACAAGGCGTTGTGCTGAAATACACGTTCCACCTACCAAAAAACGCTGGTCGCACACCAGGAATCAACATCTGACAATCCTGTTCTTGCCCTGCGATTTGGCAGCATACATGTATTGATCGGCCCTTTCAATCAATTGCGGCGGTGTATCGCCGGCCTGGTATTGGGCTACCCCCACGCTGATCGTTTTATGAACAGGAACGGCATCATCCACGCATTGATCGATCCGGGCAAACCCCGCCCGGATACGTTCTGCCACTCCAACCGCCTCATCGGCACCGGTTTCGGGAAGCAGTATGACAAATTCCTCACCGCCGTATCGGAAGGCGATGTCATTTTTTCTGACCATTTTCAAGATAACTTCTGCCAGACACTCGAGGACTCGATCCCCCATCAGATGCCCGTAGGTATCATTGAACTTCTTGAAATCATCGATATCCATGAGGATGATGGAGAGGGAGTGTCCGTATCGACTGCACCGTTCCAGTTCCGATTCAATCTGGCTGAAAAAATACCGTGCATTGTAGAGCCCGGTCAATCCGTCCTTGATGCTCAATTCCCGGAACTTGTGCTCGCTTTCCCGCAATTTTTTTTCGATGCGTTTACGCTCACGGATCTCTTTTTCAAGGTCTGCGGTTCGGTACCGGATCTGCTCTTCGAGATGCTCCTGATAGAGCAGGTTTTCCCGAAGAAGGCGTCGCCGTTCCAGGGCCTTGCCCACAGCATGATCCAGAATCCCGAAGTTGCTGAGGGGTTTGGTGACGAAATCCCATGCCCCGATACGAAGGGCGTCAATGGCGTCCTGGATGACACCTGTCCCTGAGACCACGATGACCGGGGTAGCGGGGGATTGCCTGGTGATCTCTTCCATGACTTCGAGGCCGTCAACCTCGGGCATTCTCAAGTCCACGAGGACCAGCCCCGGGTCATATTGATGAAATTTGGTGAGACCTTCACGCCCTCCCAGAGCCACCAGCACATCGAACCCCCGTTCGTCCAGATACTCACCGAGCGTCTCGAGAATGAGAGGTTCATCGTCGATGATGAGCACAGTCTGCTTTTCTGTCTGCATCTTCCTTCCCTTCCTCCCGCAACACCTTTTTGGATTGACACTCTCCAGCGAACATAACGAGTTCGTGATAAAATGATTGACAACGGTGTTCCCATGCTTATTTGTTATTTTGACCAAATAACGCATCTAAGTCAGGCTGCAAAAAATACCGATATTACATGGGCTTGAAGAACAGCAAACAAGTCATTTGACAAACACGATACCGGTATTTACCTAGCAGCCAACCATTTCTGAACAGGAGGGAAACCATGTTTGATTTGACCAAGGCCGCTCAGGAACAACTGGAGCGACAATTTGAAAACCAGGATATCATGCCCATTCGCGTTTACATGGCTGCCGGCTGAGGCGGGCCGCGCATGGCACTTGCTCTGGATGAGCAAAAAGAAACCGATAACGCATATACCTTTGGCGATTTCACCTTTGTAGTCGACAAGGCTCTCATGACCACAGCCGCACCCATCAAGGTGGAATTCGATCAGCATTACGGCTTTACCGTATCATCGAGCATGAAGATGGATTCTTCGGGTTGCTCGGGATGCAGCAGCGGCGGATCTTGTTCCTGCTGATACGCGGAAAAATCGTCTCTTGCAAACAAAAAGGACCGGAAATCCGGTCCTTTTTGTTTGCAGCAATCTCATAGATACGGCATCTCCCTCAAACGACCCCCCATTCCCTGGCCACGTCCTCGGGCCTGACAACCTTGTAATCATGGTCTTTCAGGACCCGAACAACTTCATCGGGATCTTCGACCCCGATCCTGAGCACAAGCATACGCGCACCCGCGTGGTAAAAAGTAGCCGTGGCAATGATGTTCACACCCATATCCGCGATGAGTTTGGTCACATTGGCCATGACGCCGCTGCGGTCCTCCACCTCGATGCAGATACGCGAACCAGGCTGGGTCAGCCCCATTTCCTCCACCAGCACGTCGAGCATGACACTGCGGCTGATATAGCCGAGAAAACGCTGCTCATCTCCCACAACCGCCAATCCCGCAAGATTGTGCTCGTACATGATCTGAGCGGCACGCTCGATCTCGGTTTCCGGAGTGACGCTCGGCGGATTCTTCTTGACCACTTCTTTCACGGTCAATTCACCCAGGAGATAGTTGAGTTCGTGACGGCTCAGGGTCGTGGCACGGGAGGGCATTGCCGCGCGGATATCCTCCTTGGTCACATACCCCGTCAGCTTGCCCTCGGTCAGGACCATGAGCATCCACAGACGATTCTGTTCCATGATTCTATCGGCATCCACCACCAGGGTATCCGGCCCGATAGTCGGAATTTCCTTGAACATTTTCAGACCTACAAACATACTGCCTCCTTATGGCTCGATAGCGAACGTCAGCAAGCATGCGGCCCGAACGCAAACGTTATGGATCAACTCCGTCCCGTCAGGCGTGAATGCACATTTGCCGCGTACCCCGTGATTACGTCCTCCCCGTCTTCGGGTCAACAGCACGACCAGGGCTGATTTGTTCTCATGGCCGGCCACGCTATTCCGGGTACGTGTACAAGAACAAATGTGCCTTGACAGCATGACCATTACCCATTGCATTTTCATCCGTTTTGGAAGATCTTCGACCATGTGCCGCCATGCTTGCCGCCCCAACCGGGCATGGCCCCGTTTTCCAACCGATAGTGACGGACCTGTTTCCAGCCGTCGAGGAGAGACACAGCTCCATGCGTCGACATGCCTTCAACGATCCGACCGGACCTTCCAGGTTTCAAGTCCACAAGGGTTTGGCATCCGTTGCCGTGACCATGTTCGCAGTTGTAACGTTTTTCCTTGCCCCGGCATCGGCCGGGACACCTCGACTCGTTTTCACCAAAGCCTCGCCGATCAAGGGTTACATGGTGTATACGGTCAAAAAGGGAGATTGCCTGTACACCATCATCCGCAACCAGGGGTTCCCCCAGGAAAACATCCCCGAAGTTCTGGCTGCCATCCGCAAACTCAATCCATCGATCGATCCTTCGGCCCCCATCCATCCCGGCCAGAGCATCCGGTTACCTCTTGGTCCGGCAACCACCAGAACGACCATGGCCGCTTCCGGAAACCAACATCATGAATCAGGGCCGGCGCCTCCGGATGCAGCCACATCTGCCTGGCCGACAACCTATACGTTCAAACGCGGAGACACCCTGCTTGGTGTATTGCGCCGAAAAACCGGCATGGGGTTTCGTGAGATCATGGGATCGTACATCCGCCGCTTCCTGACCCTGAACCGGGATATCACCGACATCAACCTGGTCCATCCCGGCCAGCGAGTGACCATCCCCCAGCCGATCCACAGCACAAAGAATCCCCTGGTCACTGCGGGACTCACGGTGCAGGCAGGCGTTCCTTCCTCCCTGGCCCCTTCCGAGCTGGCCCAACTCTCGCCGGAGCAGGGCAAGGCGTATACCAGATTGTTTCTCGAGGCCATGGGATTTGTGTTCGTACGGGGAAAACAGACCTTTTACCCTCTCCCCGGCAAAGGGTGGTTGCGTATCGACACCCGAACCACCCCCATGGCCGAAACACCCTGGGGGACGCCCTTTGTTCTCGTCCCCCCATCCACCCGCCAATCCCTGACCAACGATCTCGCCGGGGCCGGTATCATCACCTGCCCCGTTCCCACGACATGGAATCCCTTTCTGGTCCTCGAATCCATGGCCCGGCGATTTCCCGGCAAGCTGTCCGTCATCCCCGATACCATGCCCGTGACTAAAAAGGTCGGACGACTTCACATCACCGTGCATGCGGACCTTACCGTTCTGGCCCTGTGGGCAGGATCCGACCGGATCTTCTGCTTCAATGTGCTCGAAAGCGGCGAGCAGCCTTTCCCTGCAGTGCTCTCCTCGCTGCTTGACCGAGGGGGCATTCGTCTCATGCAATGGCGTCAAAACACGAACAAAAGGGGCGATTTCATCGACCACCCACGGGTCCGGGAACACGACATCTACATCCCGACCATCTCCCGGGAAAAACTGCATACCATGACAACGAACAGGTGGGGTCATACCTACCCCCTGCCCGGATTTCCATCCAACTCCGAAAGCCTGCCCCGGCCCACCGGGATCACCCTTCACTGGCAGGCCGGTAACGCCGGCATCACCCTGAAAACCCACGTCCTGGGAGTCAACGCCGAGGATCGAACAGTCATCCTGCTTGACCAGGAGATGAAAGATCCTTATCTCGTCGCCCTGCTGGGTCTCAAGGGTATTCCCTGTCATGCCCTCGAGCCCGATCCGGTTCCAACCAACTGAACCCCAGCCGGTATCCGCCATCATGACCATCCACATCCGATTCTACGGGCAGCTTCGAAATATCCCGGCCGACTCCCTCCCTTCCATTCACAACCTTTTCAGGGAGTTCGAACTCTTTGACCAGGAAAACGCCCTGGATTTCGAGTATGAGGGAGTCTACATCGACCACGAACCCTATCTCGAACAGATCCAGGACATCCTGGGCGATACGGCCAACGGCCAGGTCGATCTGATCGATCTGATCGAATGGAAGATGTTCCGCTACGTCATCCGGCAGGGTACGATCACCGAGCACGACATCCCCCTGAACGAAGTCCTGGAAAAATACAGCATCGAATAACCATGCTCCCCCGCACCGTCCGGCCGGGTCCTTTCAAAAAATCATTTGCAAAATCACCATACTCCTGTTTATGGAGACAATGCTGTTCGGCGCGCGCAGGCCTTTGCGATGCACCGATGACCTCGTGATGTGACAGATCGTCGTCCTTTTTTTCTTCGCACTTCTTCGCGCGCTTCGCGATCAACCCAATCTGTCACTCAGGCATGCCCTCTCTATAAAAACCGACCACCACCAACCATTGTTGCAGACACGATATCATGACCCCTTCCGCACCCAAACAAACGTCCTTTGACGTCATCATAGTCGGCGGCGGCCCGGCCGGGCTCTTTTCCGCCTATTATCTTTCCGCTCATTCCGATCTGAGCGTCCTGCTCATCGAAAAGGGCAAGCCGTCCCTGAAACGCAAATGCCCCATCAGCGGGGACCACCACGGGGAATGCATCAAATGCAGACCCTGCAACATCCTTTCGGGCATCGGCGGCGCCGGGCTCTTTTCCGACGGCAAACTCAATTTCATCCACAAGCTGGGCAAGACCGACCTGACGCAATTCCTTTCGGTTTCCAAAGCCAAGGCCCTCATCGAAGAGACGGAAAAGATCTTCAACGATTACGGCATGGACGGCCAGGTCTATCCCACGGACATGGACGCGGCCGAAGCCATCAGGAGACGATCCCGCAAGCACGGCGTGGACCTTTTGCTCATCAAGCAGAAACATCTGGGCAGCGACAGGCTGCCTCACCACATGACCACCATGGTCGAGGCCATGCGCGAGAATATCGTCATCCACACCTCGGAGACGGCCAGGGACATTGTGGTGGAAAACGGTGAAATCCGCGGCGTGGTCACCAACCGGACCACCTATTCGGCCAAGAGCGTCATCCTGGCTCCCGGCCGGGTCGGAGCCGAATGGATGGGCACCATTGCCAACAAATACAAACTTCCCCTGTACCAGCGCGGCATCGAGGTGGGCGTGCGCGTTGAAGTGCACAAGGAGATCATGCAGGATCTCTGCGACATCATCTACGACCCCACCTTTTTCATCCAGACCCAGAAATACGACGACCAGACCCGAACCTTCTGCACCAACCAGGGCGGGTACGTGGCCCTGGAAAACTATCAGGATTTCGTGTGTGTCAACGGCCATGCCTATATGGACAAGAAATCCGACAACACCAATTTCGCCTTCCTGTCCAAAGTGGTCCTGAACGACCCCGTGACCGACAACCAGGCCTATGGGGAGTCCATCGGCAAGCTGGCCACGCTCATCGGCGGGGGCAAGCCGCTGCTGCAGCGATTCGGGGATCTCAAGCGGGGACGCAGGTCCACCTGGTCGCGGATTCAGAAAAGCTATGTGGAACCGACCCTGACCAACGTGGTCTGCGGGGATCTGGCCATGGCCCTGCCCGAAAGGATTCTGACCAATATCGTGGAGGGATTGGAAAAACTCAATCTCGCGGTCCCGGGCATTGCCAACAACGAGACCCTGCTCTACGCCCCGGAAATCAAGTTTTTCGCCACCCAGGTGGAAACGAGCAACGACCTTGAAACCGCCATCAAAGGGTTGTTCGTTGCCGGTGACGGACCCGGGGTTGCCGGGAATATCGTCTCGGCCAGTGCCACCGGACTCATTCCGGCCAAGGCCATCATCGAACGGCAGATGTGATCAGGCAGCTTCCCGGTCCTGATCGTTCACGCAACAGACTTTCCTCGACAGGTGATACCATGAAACTTCTCAAAGGCTTGAGCCACCTCTTCTTCTATCTGACATTCTTTCCTTTCCTTCTGGGACTGCTGGCCTTTGCCAACTGGCTGGTCCCCCTGTTCGTTTAGCCCCACGAGTACACCATGGCCGCACGCTTTGCCCACCCACGGGGTGTCCTGGCCGACCTGCTGGACACGAACCCGGAAGAGATTCCCGACAGATGGCTCCGTGACAAACAGGTCTTCGCGTTGATCACGGAATATTACAGCCCGTCTCTGGACGTGCTTCGGGGGCTCGAAAATCCCGATCCGACGATGATCCCCAAACTCGATGCCGTGGGCACGACCCTGGACAAGGACGAGTACGCCGAGCGGGTGAAAGCCAGGCCCGGGAAAAGGGGCCGTTGTCTTTTCTTCGCACATTGTTGCATCGGTAGGGGCGAACCTGTGTGTTCGCCCAAAACTGGCGGTATATGCCTTGAAAAACGACATGTAGTCACGTGGGCACCCATAGAGAACGGTGTATGCTTTCTGTGATCCCGGGCACATATAAGGGCGAACACACAGGTTCGCCCCTACGGTACATGGCAGCACCCGCAACGTAGCCTGCGCACTTTTGTACTGCGCACTTTCACACCCCAAGGACCCGACATGCCCTATCCCCTCCCCATCCTGATCATGAACGGCCCCAATCTGGGATTCATCGGCAAACGCCAGCCCGAAGTTTACGGCTCCGAATCCATGGACGATCTTCCCGACATGCTCGCCACGGTCATGGGTGACAACGCGAAGCAGGTAACTCTGCGTTTCTTCCAGTCCAACAGTGAAGGCGCTCTCATCGACCGGCTGGAACAGGCATGGAAGGACAAGACTGCCGGCATCGTCCTCAACGCCGGAGCCTACACCCACACCAGTCTGGCCCTGGCCGACTGCCTGGCCTGGATCAAGATTCCGTGCATCGAAGTCCACATCAGCAACGTCCATGCACGCTCCAATCCCATGCGCCACACCAGCCTCATCGCCCCCTCCTGCATCGGTGTCATTGCGGGTCTGGGCATTATGGGCTATGTGTATGGGGTTCAGGCGTTGTTGTATCATTGTAAGAAAAGTGCACAGGGTGAGACAAGTGCGCAGGGTGAGACAAGTGCGCAGTGCGCAGTACGCAGTGCGCAGGTGTAAAAACGTGTCCTATCCTGAAAAAAGGTGTCGCTTTTCGAACCGAGTTTTCGCCCATTGCCGTCATCCCGGCGCAGGCCGGGATCTTGTCCGTCACGGGCCTGCATAAGAGGCGGACAATTGCCGAAGCCATGAAGATCCCGGATCAAGTCCGGGATGACGTGCTTTGTTTTTTCTCCGACCTCGGACTTCGGACTTCGGACCTCCGACTTCGGACTTCGGACCTCGGACCTCGAACCTCAAATCCTATATCCTATATCTTATATCTTAGCATCTTATATCCTTTCCCCCATCTTCCCCAGGAGTAAATAATGATTTCAACAACCGACTTCAAAAA
>CAYWJL010000009.1:0-17411 GCA_964458145.1 uncultured Desulfovibrionales bacterium
GGCCGTGGCAGGCGGCTGCTCCTTTCTGGGACTCGATCCGTTGTATCTGGCCAACGAGGGCAAGTTCATCTGCATCCTGCCTGAAAAATACGCTGACAAGGCCCTTGCCATCATGCGAGACGATCCGCTGGCAACCGACGCTCAGATGATCGGGGAAGTCAGAGATGAACATCCCGGCAAGGTGATCCTCGAGACCCCCATCGGCGGTCACAGGCTCCTTGATATGCTTGAAGGAGCGCAGTTACCCAGGATCTGCTAAACGTTTGCTTCTGTATGAGACGTGGTTTATTGGGTACAGGGCTGTTGTACACCGGCACGCAAAACGGGCGAACCAAAAGGTTCGCCCGTTTTGCGTGCCGGCGAAGAAGACCGAACAGGTGGAAGGAATTTGCCTGATCGGCCGTGAGAGTTGATACCTGAGAGTATTAATCTTCAGTTGGCATCCGATGCTTTTGTTTTTTTGATCCAGGCAAGAATCTCGTCCTGATTGTTATTTTGCACAATCATTTCTCCTACCCGTTCCAGATCCTTGGGCTTGAGTCCTTGGAGGAGGGGCAGGATGGATTCGGATTGGATCTTGTAGAGCATGGTTAACTGGCGGGAAATAAGGTTGACCATTCCTTTTTCCAAGCCTCTTTTTTCGTAAATTCGTTCTACACTGGTGACATATTTCATATTGCCTGACCTCTCGATGGTTTCGATGTTGGCGAATAGCTTGTTTTCAAGTTCTTCCGGTAGGGTGATAACCCAATCAATGAAGGCAAAAAGGTCTCTCACCTGGTCCCGGTTGTAGCCGATGGAATAGAGCCGTCGCACAAGACTCATTTTAATGTCGAATTTGGTCGTGTCATCGGCTTTGCCAAGAACGGAGCTTTTGAGCTGAGACTCGGTGACGACGGCGAAGGGATTACGGGAGCTCGTCAATGCATGCAACGTTTGTTGGTAATCCAGCAGCTTGACAATGGGAAATTCCAGCGAAGCCTTGCAGCCGAACAATTCGTTGTGAAAACAGCTCGGTCGCCAGTCGGGATCATTGTCCGTCAGAATCCCAAGGCTTGCCACCTTGCGATCATACCGGTCAAAAATCCGATAGTTGTACACGTACATCCGCTTGGCAAATTCGGGTTCCTTGCTGCCTTGAACCTCAACATGGACCAGAACCCAGACATCCTCGCCCGACTTGAGGCAGACCTGCACCAGTTTGTCGGCATATCGTCTGCCAATTTGAGATTTTTTGGTGATTCTCTGCAGCTCTTTGTCCAGAAATTTGTGCTGTTTTGTCCAATCAATGCTGGTAGCAATGTCCGGGAAATAGAATTCCAGGCATTCCTGGAAGTAGTGTTCGAGAACGGTCTTCCAAGGACTGTCGTAGTCGTTTTTGGTCATTGTCGTTTGCTGCCGGTTGGTATGTGGGAGGAATGAATGCCACAACTACGTAAAAAAAGGGGGCAAGGCAAACGGAATCTCCAACCGCGTTCAATGTGGGTGTTCATGATTTTTATGGATTCTTCAATTCCCTCAGAAAGAGGTAGACATCACTGATGACATCTTCGGGCGTCGATGCTCCAGCTGTCAACCCGATGGTCGTGCAGGTGGCGATGTCCTGAACAGGGAGTTCCTCCTTGCGTTCCACATGACAGCACGGAGTGCCCGTTGCCGCAGCCACCTGGGCCAGTCGTCTGGTATTGCCGCTGTTTTTGCCGCCGACAACAACCATGTACTCAACCTGTTTCGCTATGGATATGGCCTCTTCCTGCCTCTCCTTGGTGGCGGTGCAGATGGTGTCCATGATCGGCAGTTTTCCCAATGTCTCGATGATTCGAGCCTCGATGGCCTTGAATTCTTCCCGGTCCTGGGTGGTTTGGGCCGCGAGGAAACATGGCATAATCGTGGTTTCGAGAATGGTTTCAAGTTCATCGATACTCTCGAACACCGTGAATCCGTCCCCGGCATAGCTGACCAGTCCCTTGACTTCGGGATGGTCCTTTTCCCCGAAAAGCAGCAGGTGACGTCCTTGTTCGGAATTTTTTCCAATGAGGGTCTGGGCCTTTTTGACCTTGGGGCAGGTGGCGTCCACAATGATCGCTCCGGTGGCCTCGATGGACTGCTGCATATCCAGAGGAATACCATGAGCACGTATGACCACGATGGATTGTGGCCCGAGCTCCTCCTCCGAGCGGCATTCGAACACTCCTTGATTGCGATAGTGTTCGAGAACCTGGGGATTGTGGATGATGGGCCCCTGGGTGAAAATGTTCTGGTTTTCTTGTTTGTCGGCAATGGCCTGGTCGAGTTTCTTGAGAGCCAGGGCCACGCCCATGCAGAATCCTGCGGTTTTGGCGAGATGGATGGTTTTCATGGGGAATACGGGGTTAGGTTTTAGGTTTTAAGTTTTAGGATGTTAATCTGGATAGTTAGTGATGGATGAATAGGGGAGTGCGCAGTTCGCAGGAAAGACCGGTGGGGGCGATAGAGGTTCCATTTTTGGGATATGTTCTTTTTTCGCATGTTTCGTTGGCCGCTTGGTGCCTTTCTCCCGTCTCCTTTTTTCCCGTCTCCCTTCTTTTACCCCAGTCGCTTGATGGCTTCAGCGAATTCTTCCCAGGTGCGGCATCCGGTGAGATAGCCTCGGGCCGCGCGCGAGCCTGGAAAATCGCGGACAAACCGTGGGGCCAGGGTGCGCATGCGTAACAATGCCTTGGCCTCGCTGCCGTGAATGGTGCTCAACGTCATGAAACGCTGGATGGTGGCTACGAGCTCCTCCGCGGTTTTGGGCCTGATGGGCCGTTTGTGCATGTGTGCATGGTAGCGTTTGAAGATGGCGGGATCGTTCAAGGCACCCCTGGCGAACATGATCCCGTCCACCCCGGTTTGTTCGATACATGCAAGTCCATCCTCGGCACTCAGGAGGTCTCCGCTGGCAATGACCGGAACGCTTACCCTTTGTTTGAGTTTTGTAAGGGCTTCCCAATGGGCTTTTCCGGAAAATCCCTGTCTGGCAGAGCGGGGGTGCAGGGTGATCCATGCGGCTCCGGCTTTTTCAAGTTCGGGAGCAATGTCCAGGTAAACGGGCTCCTCGGCGCGCCAGCCCAGACGGATCTTGACCCCGACATGGTCATTGCCCGCCTTGTCGGCCATGATCCTCACAAGATCGGCAAGAAGCGCCGGCGTTTTGAGAAGGGCAGCCCCGCTGCCCGTCTTGACAACTTTTTTGACGGAACACCCACTGTTCAGGTCGAAATATCGAAAACCCTGCGCAAGAAGGATGTCCATGGCCTTGCCCATATACTCGGGTTCCGACCCGAATAGCTGGACAACCAACGGGGTATCTTCCGGACAGGTGGCCAGGAGGTCGCTGGTACCCTTGCTTCCGAATACCAATCCCTTGGCGCTGATCATCTCGGTGCATGCCACGGATGCTCCGAACTCCCGGCACAAGAGTCTGAAGGGAAGATCGGAAAAACCGGCCAGAGGTGCGAGCCAGGGATGACTGGGAGTGATGGGGAAAAGTGATGGCATGATTGTGGAGGGATTGACGCTGTCACACAATGAGATGAAGCCCTTTGGCTCCTTCCCTGGCACGCTCATCCGCTTCCTGAAGGATGATGTCCGGGTGCAGGGCCGTGACAATGAGGTATATTTCCGAGCCTATGGGATAGCGGTTGGTGAGTTCGGCAAGCACGCGGAGGTCACCGATGGTCACCCAGGCCATGGAGTCGGTCTGGTAGTCGACAACGTTTCCGAGGAGGAGATCGCCTACCTTGTACGTTGCCCGAAACGCCCTTTGTCGAGCGGATTCCCTGTTGTCCCGGCCCGGCGTGAACGAGTTCCCACGATCATGGATGCGCATGATTATCCTTCCTGATCGACGATGACTTCTATTTCATCGATACTCAGTCCGGTGGAACGTGCCAGGGCCTCGATGGATTGGCCCCGTCTGTACCCGGTAAGGATGGTCTGTTTCAGAAAGACGGGAGAGTTGGCAAAGGCGTCGGCCTGTTCGAGAAGACCCTGCAGCGTGTTGGCTCGTCGTTCCAGGCGGGCGTCGAGGCGGCTGAGTTGCTTCTGGCGTTCTTCGAAATTCGAAACCAGTTCCTGTTCGAGCCTGGCGTTGAAATCCAGCCGTGAGAGGAATTCTTCCTGCTTGTTCTGTAGCTGAAGAATAAGAGACTGGGATTTGCGGAGCTTCACAAAGATGAAGACGATGATCGAAATGAGAATAATCTCGAAAATTCCCGAAAGAATGATGAGCCACTGAAAGGATGACATGCCGTGAGTGCCTGCAGATGGTTGTTGGGAGGATGCTGATGCAAGAAAGAGATGTATCCTTTGGCCGGTTGTATTTCAGACAGTCAGATTGATGATCCGACCGCTTCCTGTAGTCTTTTCGGTTTCTTCTTCGTTGTTTGGGTTTTCCCTCTCTCGGGAATCGGAAAAGGATTGGCCGTTTTTATTGTCTTTGTCCTTTTTGACACTCAGTCCACCGTCACCCGTGTCGGCTTGGGGGACCATGGTCTTTTCCCGTTTGCTCGTCTCCACCGCTTCCTGTCCCACGAGGACCTGCTGCTGCTCGGGATGGGACTGCTCCGCATGCTGGATTTTCTGCACATGCGGTGCCTGGTTAAGCATGACCGGTAAATTGATGGAAGCTCCCATATCACTGTACCCTGTATTCCTGAATCAGGATCTCCTCGAGTTGACCGTTGCCGAGATATTGATTGATGATCTCGAGGAGGTCGATTTTCAACGTGCCCGCATTGTCACTATTGTCAAGAAAGACGAGATTCTTGTTTTTGAAATAGTAATACACAGCATCACGGATGATGATCCTTTTTTTGTCCACCTCGAATTTCAGCACGTCCCCCTGAACGGGAAACGAAAACCGGCAGGTCAGGAATCGGTAGGTGCCGTTGGTCTCGAATTCGACCCAAAACGGCTCAAAGGACATGAGATATTCAGTGAGTTCCGGGGGCTCTTCTTTGGGCGGCGGGACACTCTCTTCTTCCGGCACGGGAGGGGGCACAGGCGGAACGTCGTGTTTGGGTCTTAGGAACATCCACAAGAAGAGCATGACTCCCACAAGAACGACAGCCAGTCCCGCCAGGATGAACTTTTTGTACTTCCAGAAGGGAAAGGGCTTTTTGGCCGGTTTCTCGTCTTTTTCCTGCAGGGCCTTTTTGTCGGCCTCGGCCGGTTCGTCCTCGATTTCCTCCTCATCATCGAGAAACGCGGCATCGTCGAGGTCGAGTTCGACTTTTTGCATCGACCTGTTGGAGGGCGCGGTTATCTTGCCCGTGTCGATAGCTGCCTTTTCCTGCTCGTCGGTTTCAGCCGAGGGCTCGTCAGCGTTTTGTGGTGCGATGGCTTCCTGATCGTCTGCCATGACGTTTCAAACCGTCTTCTCCACACCCGAAAACGGGCGCGGAGAAGATGTGGTCAAATGGTTTCCCAAAGAGATGAATCGGGGAGTGTTCCTTCACGCTTAGGCAAATATCTTGTCGATTTTCTGACCCAGTGTCTCGGCGGTGAAGGGTTTGACAATATAGTTCGATACCTTGGCCTGAACAGCCTCGATGATATTTTCCTGCTGGGCCTCGGCCGTGACCATGAGGAAGGGGAGATCAGCGAATTCCTCGCTGGCCCTGACCTTCTTGAGTAATTCGATGCCACTCATGATGGGCATGTTCCAATCGCTGATGACGAAATCGATTTTGTCCTTGTTCAGGGTTTCCCATCCCGTCGAGCCATCGTCGGCTTCGACAATGTTGTTGAAACCGAGCTGGCGGAGGATGTTCTTGATGATCCTGCGCATGGTGGAAAAATCGTCGACAACGAGAACGCGCATGTTGGTGTCTGTGGCCATGTACGACTCCCTTGGTGTTCACAGTGAAAAAAGGTTGGCCGATGCAGGCAGCTAGGCAACGGGGCTGCCGTGCTCGGCAATGAATTTCTTTCTGAGTTTTCTGATTGCCTGAGAATGGAGCTGGGAAATTCTGCCCTCGGTGACTCCGAGGATTTCAGCGGCTTCGCGCATGTTCAACTCCTCGACGTAGTACAGGGAGAGAACAAGGGCTTCCCGGTGGGATAATTGTTCAATGAGTCGGGCCAATTTGTCAATGATCTCGTTTTCTGCGGTCTGATCGAAGGGTTGTTCGAAGGGATCGCTCAGGACGGCGAATCGGGTCCTATCTTCGAGAGCATCGATATTTAAGCAGAACTGGTTTTCCAGGGCCTCCATGCACTGCTCCACGTCATTTTGGGAAAAACCCGTCAACGAAGCGAGGTCGTCATGGGAGGCAGCGGTTCCGTTTTTTTGCTCGAAGGTTACCATGACTGCTTCGAGTTTCTTGATCTTTTGGCGCATTCCCCGCGAAAGCCAGTCCATCTTTCGCAGTTCGTCGAGCATGGCCCCCTTGATGCGGGTGTCGACATAGGTCTCGAAACGATTGTTGGAGGTCCGATCGTATTTGGACAATGCCTCCATGAGCCCGAGACACCCGGCACTCACAAGCTCGTCGAGATCGATGTGGCTTGGCAGTTTCGCTTTGAGACGCAGAGCCTGTGCCTTTATCTTGACACCATAGGCGCGAACGATCTCTTGCCGGGTTCCTGGATCGAGATTCTCGAAAGAGGTGTTTTCGTCTTCAAGAATGAGCCACGGTTTATTCATTGAAAAGCAGTTTTTTCCAGAAGAATTTGATGTTGCCGTCGAGTTGTCTGGGTGTTTTCCAGCCGGTTATCTTTTTGGCCGCCTGGGCGATAGTGGCGGTCGCTCGGGACGTGGGTGCATAATGCGAGAAAGGTATCTGATTGGTCACGGCCTTGCGTACATCGAGATCAAGGGGGATGAACCCCGTGAAATCCAGGGAAACGCCGCTTAGAAAATGATCACAGGCCTCGTAGAGTTTGGCGAAAACACTCTTGGCCTCTTTCTGATCCCTGACCATGTTCAGGATGACCCTGAAGTGTTCCACGCCGTGGCTGAGTTTGAGAACCTTGATCAATGCATAGGCGTCGGTCAGTGACGTGGGCTCGGGCGTGAGGACCACAAGGCGTTCCTGCACGGCCAGATTGAAGTAGAGGACATTGTCGTTGATGCCCGCTCCCGTATCCACGATGAGAAAATCCGTGGAGTCCTCGAGAAAGTCCATGGATTCGAGAAGCTCGAGTTTCTGTCCCGTGGAAAGGGACATCATGGAGCTGACGCCCGAGGCAGCCGGAAGGATGGAAAACCCGTATTTGGTCGTGTAAAGAATATCCTTCAGGGGCACCTGTTCGTGAAAGAGATGGAAAAGGTTGTATTTGGGTGCGAGTCCCAGAAGAACATCCACGTTGGCCAGACCCAGATCCGCATCGAGCAGTATGACCCGTTTGCCGAGCTTGTGGAGGTGATAGGCAAGGTTGACCGAGATATTGGTTTTGCCGACGCCGCCCTTGCCGGAGGTCACTGAAAATACCAGGGGGAGGTTGCCGTTCATGTCAGGATTCCTTGTGTGTGGTATGGGCTGTCACTGTATGGCACCAAAATGGTTGCCAATGGTTGAAGCGGGTGCAGAATCGATGGACATTTTTGGTTGGGTCACGAAGCCGTGGGAAGCTGATGCTTGAAGAGCAGTCGCCAGGCATCCTGATGCGATGCTTGCACAAGGGTGTTTCTGAGGCTCGGACCAAAGGAAAAAAGCGAGACCGGCAAGCCCGTGGTATAACTCCGGGTCACGAGGTCTCCATATGTACATGCTTCATCGAGTTTCGTCCAGATGATGGACCTCGTGTTCGGCATGCAAAAGCGTTTGACAAACATCTCCTGTTGGGCAGGCGCATACAGAGGGCTCAGCACGAGATGGTAATCGATGGCACTGCCCATGCCCGGGCACTCGGCCTCTATCCACGTAGCCATATTCCGCCCGTTGTTCAGACCGGGAAGATCGATGAGAACCAGGTCGTACTCGCCACCATGGCCGACCAGCTGTCTCCAGTCACTGTCCGTTTTGAGATCACGGTAGAAAAACCCGGATATATCAGCGTAATGTTTGAGGAAAAGTCGTCCCTTGCCGTGATAGTGATCCCCGTTGGCAATGCAGATACGCGTCGAGGGAGCATTTCTTTTGGCGCGCAGGGCCAACCTGAGGATGGTGCTGGTCTTGCCGGACCCATACGGCCCGGCAAGGGCGTGGACTGAGTTGCGGCCGGCTCCATCGTTCCAGGGAGCTGTTGTGAGGATATCTCCGAGAACGCGTAAGGCCGAGCGGTCGACGTTTTCAGCGAGTCGCTTCCATATGGTGAACAGGCACTGGGAAGAAACTCCTTCCTTTTCCAGGTATTCGATGACCTGCCGCTGTTTGGAGGGAAGCTGATCCAGGTCCATTTTCGGGCGCAGAACGCTCAGGCATTGTTCGCGAAGTTCCGTCCACTCCCGTTGCATGGTCTGCCAGTCAAAAGCCCCTTGAGCCGGTGAGGGGCTTGCCATTTCAGGTGTATCCGACGCGGCATCGGTTTCGAGCGCGGCCATGACCTCACAGAGTTTGCAGCCGTCCACGGTTTTGGTCTGCGAACTCAGGATGACCGCATCAGGACCGAGATCCTGCTTGATCTTGGCCATGACTTCGGTCGTGGTTTTGCCCTGATAGGTTTTAACGTGCATTCTTCAGACTCACGGTTGCAAGGGAATTCAGCCGGATTTCCGCAGGAATCTCGGCCTGGGAGATGACCGGAAGGGTCGGGATGAACCGTGTCACAGGCTGGGCCAGGTGGGGCCTTGTTTGCGTGCTCGTGTGCAAAATGGGCTGGCCGTCGGCGATCATGGCGTTTTCCGCAGCCTGATTGATGGCCCGAATGATTTTCTGGGCCATACCCGGATCCATGGCCAGGAAGGTTCCCTGTTCGGTCTGGCGCAGGCTGGACTGGAATTCCTGTTCGATGTCCGGACCGAGATTGATGATGGAAAGGGCTCCGCTTTGCTGGCCGATATAGGGCCTTACAATGGTGCGGGCAAGACGCTGGCGCACGAATTCCGTAAGCTGATCCGGATCCTTGATGGAGTGACCGAAATCGGCCAGGGCCTCGACAATGGTCAGCATGTCCCTGATGGAGATATTTTCGCGAACCAGGTTCTGCAGGACCTTTTGCACGGCTCCCAGGGTAAGCGTGCCGGGAACGAGCTCTTCCACGGCCTTGGGTGAGCGCTGGGACAGGTTGTCGAGCAGGTTCTGAATTTCCTGACGGCCCAGAAATTCATGGAGGTTGCGCCGGAAGATTTCCGTAAGATGGGTGGCGATGACCGTGGATGGATCCACCACCGTGTAGCCGGCGACCATGGCCTCTTCCTTGCGGGATTCGGGTACCCACACCGCAGGCAGGTTGAAGGCGGGTTCCAGGGTTTCCACGCCCTTGATCTTGTGCTTGGCATCGCCGGGATCCATGGCCAGGAGATGGTCGATGAGGATTTCGGCCTGACCCACGCGGTTACCCTTGATGAGCAGTGCGTATTCCCCGGGCTTGAGTTCCAGGTTGTCACGCAGGTGCAGCGAGGGGATGATCACGCCCATGTCCAGAGCGAACTGGCGTCGGATGGATCTGATGCGTGAAAGGAGATTGCCGTTTTGTTCCTCGTCCACCAAGGGGATGAGACCGTAGCCCACCTCGAGTTCCATGACGTCCAGGGGCAGCAGTGCCTTGACTTCTTCGGGACTGTCGAGACTCGGCTTTGCCTTTGCTTTGGCCGTGGCCTCGGCTTCCTCGGCTGCATCGGAATTGGGGCCGACCTGGGCCAGTCCGAACAGGCCCGCTGCAATGACCAGAAAGGCCAGGGTAGGCATGCCCGGGACAATGGCGAACAGGAGCAGAACGCCGGACACCAGCTTCAGCGCCCGTGGCTGGAAGGTCAGCTGAGCGATGAATTCTTCGCCCATCTTGGCCTCGGCAGCGGCCCGGCTGACAATGATACCGGCGGATGTGGAGATGATGATGGAGGGGATGGTTGAAACCAGACCGTCACCAATGGTCAGGAGGGTGTACGTCTGGGCCGCGTCCATCCAGGACATGTCCTGCTGGAGAACGCCGATGAACAGACCGCCGATGATGTTGATGGCCGTGATGAGTATGCCGGCCATGACATCCCCTTCCACGAACTTGCCGGCACCGTCCATGGCTCCGTAGAAATCGGCTTCACGACGGATGTCGTTACGCTGGTTCTTGGCATCCTCTTCGGTGATCAGCCCGGAATTGAGATCTGCCTCGATGGACATCTGTTTGCCCGGCATGGCGTCCAGGGTGAATCTGGCAGCGACTTCCGCGATTCTGCCCGTACTCTTGGTAATGACCATCTTGTTCAGGGCGAAGAGAATGAGGAAGATGACCACGCCGACTACATAGTTGCCACCCACAACGAATTGGCCGAATGCCTGAATGACCTTTCCGGCCGCTGCGGTTCCTTCATTGCCGTGGAGCAGAATGACCCTGGTGGTGGCGATGTTCAGACCCAGGCGCAGGAGCGTGGTCACCAGCAGCAGGGACGGAAAGATGGAGAACTCAAGAGGGGACTTCAGGAACATGGAGGTGACCAGAATGACCAGGGCGAACGAGATGTTGAAGGCCAGCAGGACGTCGAGGACCACCGTCGGCATGGGAATGAGCATGACGAAGAGGATGACCACCACGCCGCCGGCCAGCATGATATCGCCCTGCTTGGCGAATTTCGCGTAATCGAACTTGAAGGAGGATTTCGCTGTTGCCATATATTTGACGCTGCCTGGATTGGGATGGAGAACCGTGTCGGTCAGCTGCGGTTCTTGGCGTTGTAGACCTGGGCGAGAATGGCCGCCACTGCCTGGAACATCTCTTCGGGAATCATATCCCCGACCTCGACACTTTTATACAAGGCACGTGCCAGTGGTTTGTTCTCCCGGATGGGAATGCTGTTTTCCCGGGCGATTTCCTTGATGCGTTCGGCCACCCGGTCCGCCCCCTTGGCCAGCACCATGGGCGCGGGAGCTTCAGACGGTTTGTACTTGATGGCCAGGGCCAGATGGGTCGGGTTGGTGATGACCACGTCGGCCTCGGGCACCTTCTGCATCATGCGCTGCTGGGAAAAGGCGAGCATTTTCTGCTTCTGCTGATTCTTGACCTTGGGATCGCCTTCGGCCTGCTTTCGTTCGTCCTTGACCTCGTCCTTGGTCATCTTCAGGTTCTGCTCGTAGTCCCACCGGGTGTAGATGAGATCGCCGACGCCGATGATGGTCATGGGAACCAGAGCGTAGATGGCCATCTTGGCCCCCACCGTGAGCATGTGGATGGCAATGGCCTCGGGGGGCTGGTAGAAAAGCGGAGCGAGCTTGAAAAATTCGCTCTTGAGGACCAGATAGGGTGCAACGGCCACGGCCGCTGCCATGAGAACGGATTTGAGCAGTCGGATGACGGTCTGGACATCGAGAAAGAGCTGCTTGAATCCTTTGATGATATTGAACTTGAATTTCGGCTTGAGGACCTTGGAAGACCACAATCTGCCCACCTGAAGCCGCATGACCAGATAGGAGATCAGGGCCAGAAAGAGCAGGGTGGGCAGGAGCATCATGGCCAGGGATTTACTGACATAGATGAGGAGTTCGTAGATGGTTCCCTGGGTGAATGTCGTCTGCATGCCGGGTCCGAAAAACCACTGCATGAGCATTTTGATCTGCTTGTAATAGAACCCGATGGTCATATACAGGGCGAGCACACCACCAATGAGCAGCACGGCTTTGGAAAGTTCCTGGCTTTTGGGAACGTTTCCCTCGTCACGTGCCTTTTTTCTCCGTTTGGGAGTGGCTCTTTCTGTTTTGCTCGGATCACTCTGCGGCATGGAGGCTGCCTGTCATCAAAGGGTTCTGGGGTTTACGCAGGGGGCGGTGCGCTACGGGAGTTCATGGTCACGGCGCGAGAAGGCGGTGGTAGGTCGGACCGATGGAGACCACGAAATCGTTCAGGAGCATGGACACGATGGTGAACAGGATACCCAGGAACAGAAAACCCACCGTGATTTTGATGGGAAAACCCACGATCAGCACGTTCATCTGCGGTGCGGCCCGAGAAATGAGGGCCAGAGCCAGATCGACCAGAAAGATGGCGATCATCACCGGAGCGGCGATCTTGATGGCCAGGACAAAAATTTGACCTGAAAAGGAGAGAATCCCCTTGTACATGTGCGGGGTGATGACCATGCCGCCGGGCGGGATGAATTTGAAGCTCATCGCCAGGGCGTGCAGCAGGTACAAATGCCCGTTGATACACAAAAAAGTCAAAAGGGCGATCATGTACAAAAAGTGCGAAGTGACCGATTCCGAGACACCGCTGTCCGGGTCGACCACGTTGACCATGGAAAACCCCATCTGAAAACCGATGAGCATGCCCCCGGTCTGGATGGCGGCGAACAGGAACCTGATCACGAGCCCGATAGTCAGACCGAGAAGGATCTCGGAGATCATCATCAGGGCGATGGAAAAGGGATGGGCCGGAAAAGCGACTCCGGAAAAGGACAAGGCCGGCCACAAGGCAACGCTCAGCAGCAGACACAAGGCTCCCTTGACCTGCATGGGGACGCCTTCGCCACCGAAAAAAGGGAGCAGAAAGACGACCAGACTGACACGAAATAACGTGAGCAGAAAGCTCAGTACTGTGGCGGGATCAAGATGAAAAAGGTCCATGAACAGCCTCTAGCAATTCATGGACCACAAAGGTGTATGGGGGAAACGGCTAGTCAAGGATGTAACGCAGGGGGTTGACGGGAACACCATTGACGCGAACTTCGTAATGCAGGTGAGGGCCGGTGCTGCGGCCGGTATTGCCCACATAGGCGATGAGCTGACCGCGTTTGACGCCCTCGCCTTTTTTGACCGCGTATTTGCTCAGATGGGCGTACCTGGTGACGACACCGTTCCCGTGGTCGACCATGATATTCTTGCCGTACCCATGATCCCTCTCCACCTTGACCACCTTGCCGCCTGCGCTGGCGTAGATGGGGGTTCCCGTGGGTGCGGAGATGTCGAGTCCCTTGTGGAATTCGCGCTGCCCTGTGAAGGGGGATCTGCGATAGCCGAATTTGGACGTCAACCACCCATTGGTGGGCCAGATGGAAGGTGTCCGTGCGAGGATTTCCTGCTTTTGGTCGATAAACGAGATGATTTCCTGCTGGCGGAGTTCTTCGAGTCTGGCATCGGTTGCCAGCTGATCGATAAAGGCATGGAGCCTTCTGGCCAATCGTTCGGTCTGGTAGAGGGGGAGGAAATCGTCCTCGGAGGCTTTGGGCGTGGGGCCTCCCACATTGGTGACGGAATTACCGGGCCCTGCCTGATCGAGATCGACCATGACCTTGATTTTGGTGTTGAACTCTTGCAGGCGGCCAAGCTCCCGGGACATTTCATTGAACTTGCTGTTGAAACTGGCCAGCTGAATCTTTTGTTCCTGATTTTTTTTGAGCACATGGGCCAGCTCTCGCTCACAATGCCTGCTTTTGGACCAGCTTTTGTAGAAGTACACATTGCTTCCCACGAGCCCGGCAACGAACAGGACCATGAAAACAATGAGCAACTTGCTGCAGGCAAGCGGGCGGCATGTGCCTCGCGCGCCGTTGAAAAGGACGATGTTGTACTTGCTACCGAACATGATGTCGCCTTGATTCCTTGTTGCATGCAGTGAGGAGCAAAGATTGGGACGAAACGTTTCGAGGAACGTGATCGTCAAATATGATCAGCTAGGAAATCTTTGACGTTTCGTCAAGTTGCCACCTGCAAAGCCCGTTATGGATGTTCTTGCGCAGGGCAGGATCTTTGGCGGTCAAATCTTTGAGCCAAGCATTCGTTTGGCTGCGTTGAGTCGTCCTCGAGGAAGGGCATGAGGTTTGTGTGATGGGGAACTTCCATTGTCTGGCAGCTGTCTTGATGGTTTTCTCTTCGATAAGAAGCAGGGGGCGTATGAGGAGAAGGCGGCCGTCAAAATAGTGTTCTCTCGGAGAAAGCCCTGCAACCTTGCCCGTTTTGAACAGGTTCATGAAAAAGGTCTGGGCCAGATCGTCACTGTTGTGTCCCAGGGCGAGATGGGTGAGATGATAGCGGCGGCATAGATCGAAGAGGTGCTTGCGTCTGAACCAGGAACAGAAAAAGCAGGGTGACTTCTTGCGGTTTTCAGGGGAGTGAGCCCGAGGCCCGTAATCCGTCAGCTCGATATGCGAGGGAATGTTGTGAGTTGCCAGCCACGCACCCAGGGGGGCGTGATCGTGCGGATCAAAGCCCGGATTGAGATGCAGGGCCATGATTTCGAAGGGGTAGGGAAGGATTCTTTGGCGCATGCGAAGAGCCTCGAGCATGACCCAGCTGTCCTTGCCTCCTGATACAGCAACGCCCACACGGGCTCCCTTGCTCAACATGCCGGTTTGCTGGATGAGTTTGCCGCTTTTGCCGATACAGGTTCGCTGGGCGAATGTGAGGTTTTTTCGTTTGAGCATCATCAGTGGCGTGCATGGCCCATTGACATTTGGCCATGTCTCGTTATGTCTCTACAATAAATGTGTGTTTGGTGTCCGCAACGAGGATGCGTGAACGAGATGGATTCCGACAACGGCCCGTTTGGGGGTGCGTTGCTTTGTTGTGTGATCGAATCCGTGTCTTGAAAACGTTTTTTTCCCATCCCGACAAGGACTATCATGACTCGAATTTTGGCAGCCGTCTTTTTCGTGAAGTCATCCTCACTCTACTTGGAGCAATGCCATGGAATTTTTTGTCAATGACGATGCGTTTCCCGATACGACCGAACAGAACCAGGTCATCCATGTTGATCGTGATCGTTGCGATGGCTGTGCCATGTGCATCGACACCTGTCCCACCAACGCCCTCGAGATCGTGGCCAACAAAAACCGGCCGGGCAAGAAGATCGTTTTCGTCCACCCCAAGCTGTGCAAGGGATGCGGCGTGTGCCAGGCGACATGCCCCAAGGAGGCGCTTTTTCTGCCGGGTTTGAGTCCTGAAAACATCCGTAACTATATTTCAAAAGCCGTTGAGTCGACCGAAACCGTCGTTGAGGGATGATACAAACGAGGGAGACCGGAGACGGGGAAAACGCAGACGTGAGCACACGCACAGCGTGAGGGTACGTAACCGTCATCCCGGCGCAGGCCGGGATCTTGAAGGCCAGAAACGTGTCCAAAACGTCATGGCAACGCCAAATCCATAAGGATCCCGGATCACGTCCGGGATGACGGTATGGAGCGTAGTGAGCACTACGCAGTGCTACCTGAGACCTGCGTACTGCGCACCTCGGTCTTCGGATCTTCGACCTCGGATTTTTTTCCGGTTGACAATCGCAACATTGCCCCCTATTTTTTTTCGTTTTCCACGTCAATATCTAACGTCAGCGTGTCGGAACCGCTAAGCTCTTCGATAACCGCCCCTGTTTACAGGGCATCGGGGGGCTTTTATGTGGTTTTGAGATGGAGGTTGCATGGCGAGAATTACTGTCGAAGATTGCCTTGCCAAGGTGAACAATCGATTCATGGTCTGTCAGTTGGCTATCGAGCGGGTCAAACAGTACCGGGAAGGGTACAAGCCCATGGTCGAGTGCAATAACAAGGAAGTGGTCACGGCCCTGCGGGAGATTGCCGCGGGCAATGTGCGTCCTGCCAAGGCTCCCGAGAAGAAATAAGGACCAGGAAGGGAATCGATGTCCAAGAGGGATTATTACGAGGTTCTCGGAGTGGCAAAAGACGCCTCCGGGGACGAGATCAAGAAAGCGTACCGCAAGCTGGCCATGAAATATCATCCGGACCGTAATCCGGATGATCCCGAAGCCGAGGCCATGTTCAAGGAAGCGGCCGAGGCCTATGAAGTCTTGCGCGACGAAGGCAAGCGCCAGCGCTACGACCAGTTCGGTCATGCCGGACTTGGCGGTAACGGGTTTGAAGGTTTTCACTCCACCGAAGATGTTTTCAGCGCGTTCGGGGATATTTTCGGGGATATTTTCGGGTTCGGCGGTTCCGGAAGGGGGCCTCGTCCCCAGGCGGGTGCTGATCTTCGTTACAACCTGACCATCTCTTTTCGGGATGCGGCCAAGGGGATGGAGGCAAAACTCAAGATCCCCAAGAAGGAAACCTGTGACCAATGCGGAGGCAGTGGTGCCGAGCCCGGCACGTCTCCTGAAACCTGCAGGCATTGCAACGGTCAGGGCCAGGTCTATCAAAGCCAGGGTTTCTTTCGCATCGCAGTCACCTGCCCCGTGTGCCACGGCCGCGGTGAGGTCATTTCCCATCCGTGTTCCAAATGGCGGGGGCGGGGACAGGTCAACGTCAACAAGGAATTGAGTGTCCGTATCCCCGCGGGTGTTGACAACGGCAGTCGTCTTCGCCTGCGCGGTGAGGGCGAACCAGGTGCCAATGGCGGACCCCATGGAGATCTGTATGTGGTCATCTATGTGGAAGAGGACAAGGTCTTCAAACGCCAGGGCCAGGACCTCATCACTTCTGCCGAAATCACCTTTGTCCAGGCCGCCCTGGGGGTTCGCATCGACGTTCCCACTCTGGACGATCCCGTTCCCATGGACATCCCCAAGGGAACCCAGAGTTCAACGGTCTTGCGCCGTAAATCCATGGGTATTCCCGATTTGAACACCCGACAAAAGGGTGATCTGCTGGTCGAGGTCAAGGTGCTCACCCCGACGCGTGTCTCCAAACGCCAGGAAGAACTGCTCAGAGAATTCGAAAAGCTCGATCAGGAAAAGCCCATGGAAAAGGTGAAGGGGTTTTTTCGCAAAAAGTCCAAGAAGGCCAAGAAAAAGGCCATGGGTGACTGAACATGGAGCAGGAGCTGACCCATATCGACCCGAACGGCAACGTGACCATGGTGGATGTCGGAGATAAACCCGATACCCTGCGCCGTGCCGTTTTCGGTACCAGCGTCGTGGTCAATGACAAAACCATGGAACTCCTTTCGAACAAGGCCCTCCCCAAGGGCGATGTCCTGACCACTGCCAAGATAGCCGGCATCCAGGCAGCCAAGAAAACCTGGGAACTCATCCCCATGTGTCATCCCCTGCTTCTGAGCTATCTCGACGTCCGCTTCGAGGTGGACGAGGCTCAAAACACCATCCACATCCAGGCTGAAGCCAGAACCACGGCGGGAACCGGTGTGGAAATGGAAGCCCTTGTCGCCGCCCAATGCGCCGCCATGACCATCTACGACATGTGCAAGGCCGTGCAGCGCGATATCGTCATCACCGAGTGCAGACTCCTCCACAAAAGCGGGGGGCGTAGCGGGACGTATGAGTATCCTTTGGGGAAATGACGTGGGTGATGCCGAATAAATCGTCTTGTAGTGCAGTTTGATGTCAAGCCGGGCCATAGTTGATGGCCCGGCTTTTTTTTGTGCAAAAAAGAAAGAATGGTACCTGGGTGG
>CAYWJL010000009.1:17421-17730 GCA_964458145.1 uncultured Desulfovibrionales bacterium
TTTTGCATGTCCCGATTCGGATTGCCTCTATCTCTTGGGAATCCTGACTGCGAACCTGGTCCCTTTCTCCGTGTTCTCGACATGGATGGTGCCGCCCAGGCGATCCTCGACCAGCTTTCGTGCCAATCCAAGTCCCATCCCCATGTGTTTTTTTCCCTTCTCGCTGACAAAGGTTTCAAAGACCTTGTCCACGGGGTCAAGGGTGATCCCTCCTGCATTATCCTCCACGCTGACAACGATATTTCCGTTTTCCTCTCCAAGCCCGATGGTGAGTTCCGGATCTTTGATGCTGCGGGTCTCCAGGGCATC
>CAYWJL010000010.1:0-16826 GCA_964458145.1 uncultured Desulfovibrionales bacterium
GCGATTGCAGAAATGTACAAAACGGGTCGGGGAGGTGTTGTGATGCGCGCCAAAAAATGCCTGGATGTCCGTATTGGCCGTGATGAAAGTGACCCCTTTCATGGCCGAGGATATCATGTTGTTGACTGCATTCCCGCCGCCGCCACCAACGCCGACAACACGAATTTTGGCGTTGTCTTCGGTTTCGAGTTCCAAAAATTCCATGCCTATTCCTCCCTGATTTCAGGATTACCTATCTATCTCCTGAGGACCGCGTCGCTGAGCGGCCCTTCCTTGTTCCTTCACGACACGCTCGGTGCGTGTCCAAAAACCGCCGATCTATGAAATATCCACAAACCACTTTTTCATGGACGTCAGAATACGGTTGAACATGTTCTTGTCCCTGATCCTGATCCCACGCTTGATGTCCGCCTTTTCAGCCCCATAGAGCAAAAGTCCCACGGCCGTGGCGTACACCGAGCTCTTGACCACATCGGTCAGCCCGCCGACACCTCCGGGAAACCCGACCCGGGTGGGAACGTTGAACACCTGCTCGGCCAGATCCTGGGCACCCTGAACCAGGGCACCGCCTCCGGTCAGGACGACTCCCGCCCCGATCAGCTTCTTGTACCCCGATCGGACCAGTTCCTGGTCGACCAGAGCGAAAATTTCTTCCATCCTCGGCTCGCAGATCTCTGCCAGCACATGACGGGAGAGACGTCTGGGGTCCCTGCCGCCCACGCTGGGGACATCGATCACCTCGTCCCCGGCAACGAGATCGCTCAAAGCACACCCATACTTGACCTTGATCCGTTCGGCTGCCTGCATGGGGGTACGCAGGCCAAAAGCGATATCATTGGTCAGATTGGCGCCGCCAAGGGCGAGGACAGCGGTATGCTTGATGGCATCGTTGTTGAAAATGGCCAGATCCGTGGTTCCCCCTCCCAGATCGACCAGGGCCACGCCGATTTCCCGTTCTTCGTCCGTGAGAATGGCCTTGGCCGATGCCAGAGATTCCAGAACGATATCCTCAACATCCAGGCCGGAACGGTGGCAGGAGCGGACGATATTCTGGGCACTGGTCACCGCGCCGGTGACGATGTGCACCTTGACCTCGAGACGGACTCCGGCCATCCCCAGCGGGGCTGTAATCCCCCGCTGGTCATCGACAATGTACTCCTGAGGCAGGATATGGATGACCTCCCGATCAAGAGGAATGGCCACGGCCTTGGCCGCGTCCAGAACCCGTTCGATATCCCTGGACGTGACTTCGCCGCCCTTGACCGCAATGACACCATGGCTGTTGAACCCGGCGATATGGCTCCCGGCAATACCTGCGTACACGGACCGGATCTCGCAACCGGCCATGAGCTCGGCCTCTTCCAGGGCTTTTTTGATGGATTGCACGGTCTGCTCGATGTTCACCACCACGCCCTTGCGAAGACCCGTGGAAGGACTCGTTCCAATCCCCACCACATCCACCCCGCCGGGGGTCACCTCACCGACCACGGCACAGATCTTCGTGGTTCCTATATCCAGTCCTACGACAAGTTCCGATTTGGCCATCATGTCATCCTTGGTTGCAAAGCCTCTATCCTGACCGTTTGTATGTATTCCCCGGGAGATATTTGCGAACGGGGTTCATTGTGCGTTTAGAAACAAGTCATGCCTTGTCTCTGCGAAGACTAGCGTATCGCATTCTTGAAATTTGTACCATCCTGGAATCCTGCAATCATTTCCGCTCCGAACCCTTTGACGGTTCAACCTTTGCCCAGACCTTCCCGGCAACAGCTTGAAATCCTTGCACTCGTTGTATTTCCTTGCGCTTTTTCAGATCGTCCCAGGCCAGTTTCATCCGTCTGCAGTTCGTTTCCAGATCCTTCAGGCCGATGCGGATGTTCATGCGGGGCCGGTTGAGGAGGACATCCAGGGTCCCATCTTCCGAGAGCCACAGACTGTCCAGGGAGGCGAACCCGAAAGGCAGACTATTGGTCCCCATGAGTTCGACCATCCTTGCCACAGCGTCTGCCCGTCCCTCTTGCCGGGTGTCTCCCCCGAGCACGGGCAGGGAAATGAAATTGTGCGCCCGGACTCTGTCGATCATCCGTCCACGCCCATCGGCATACCAGAGTTCGTTCTTCCTGATAACCCAGAAACAGGCCTGGCGTTCGTGCACGTGGATCTCCAGACGACCGGGCAGGACTCTGCGTACCGAAGCCGTGTCGATCCAGGGATCCTCCAGCAGACGTTGCTGGACCTGCCCGATGTCCAGATCAAAAATATTCAGTCCCTTTTCCACCCCGCCGAGGGCCTCGAGTGCACCATCTTCCCGGTGGGAATTACCGGTGATGACCACTTCATCCAACGCGAAAAAAGGCTGCTCGGTCACATAGCGATAGCCGTAGAGCAGGCCGACACTCACGATCCCGACAAAAGCCGATCCCAGAGCCAGCTTGAGCCAGAATGCCGTCCAGGCGATCAGCCGTTCTCCCAGCGGGACCTTCGGACTCGATCTGTAGGCATTGGAACGTCGTGCGGTCTTTTTCCGCGTGGGCTTGTTCCGCGTGCTTACCGACATGCAAGTATCTCGACCTCGCGCTCCAGCACGACACCGAAACGTTCCCTGATTGTCTCAGCGGCCCGGGCAAGAAGTTCCAGAGCCTGGGCTGACGTGCCCTGACCGGTGTTCTCCAGAAAATTGGCATGTACGGGAGAAAAACGCATCCCTCCGAGGGAGTACCCCCGAAAACCCGCCTCATCGAGCAACCGTCCTGCCGAATGGTTCAGGGGATTTTTGAAAACGCATCCCGCTGTTGCAGCGGTCAGGGGCTGAACGCTCTTCTTGCGCATGAACCACGACGTGACCCGCTCGTGTATCGCCTCCCGGGAATCCCTGTCCAGCACCATGAGTACCCCGAGCACGGCGAAGACACCGCGATGCCCCTCGAAATCAAACCTCCGATACCCGGCCCTGCACACGTTCCGCTCGACCCAGAACACCCCGTTTTCCGGGGTCCATACCCTGATGGCCTGGAGATGATCGAAGCATTCGCACCCGTGGGATCCCGCGTTCATGGCCACGGCCCCACCGATGCTTCCGGGAATCCCGGCCATGGGCTCCAATCCCGAGCACCCGTTCTTGATGCACCAGGCCATGAATCCGGCCAGCCCCATGCCTCCGTCCACGGCAACCATCACCCTGCCGGAAACTTCTCGCACGATCTCAGGCTCGGCCAGACAGGGACGGCGAACGAGAACGAGCTCGTGCTCCCCGTCTTCGGCCAGGATGTTCGATCCCCTGCCCATGACCACAGGCCGTCCCCCATACCGATTCATCTCCCGGGGAATGGCCTCGTAATCCTCGTCGCTTTCGGGAACGAGCAGGCACCGGGCCTGGCCGCCCAGGCGCAAGGTGGTGATCTCCCGAAAAGATGGGTGGATCGTTATCTTCATGGCTCTTTCAGATAGTTCATCCCTACGGACCAGATATTGCCGGCCCCGATGGTCAAAAGGACATCGCCCGGTGCAACGACTTCAGGCAGACCTTCACTCATGGCGTCGAAATCCTCGTAAAACAAGACGTTCAGATCGGAAACCTGCTTGATGGCCCGGGCCAGATTCAATCCATTGACCCCGGGAATGGGGGTTTCCGAAGCGGGATAGATTTCCGTCAGCAGCAGAACATCGGCTTCGGCAAAACAGGTACAGAACTCGCCGAACAGGGCCTGTGTCCGTGAAAATCGATGGGGCTGGAAGGCGACCACGAGCCGTTTGCCGGGAAAACACTCCCGCGCTGTTTGCAGGGTTGCCCGGATCTCCGTGGGATGATGGCCGTAATCGTCGATGACCAGCACCTGGTTGCGTTCTCCTTTACGCTCGAACCTTCGACCCACACCGCCGAACATGGACAATCCCCTGACAATGGCCTCCTTGGGAACACCGGCCTCGATGGCCACGCCTATGCCTCCCAGGGCATTCAGAATATTGTGCCTGCCCGGCTGAGCGAGGACGATCTCCCCCCAGGGGGAACCATGCAGCAGCACCCTGAAGCGTGACCCGTACTCGCAGGATTCCACCTCGGCGCGCAGATCGTTGTGCTGACCGGTTCCATAGGTCATGACCGGGCGTTTGATCCTGGGCAGAACAGCCCTGACATTGGGATCATCCCCGCAAACCACGTTCAGGCCGTAAAAGGGGATGGAATTCATGAACCTGACAAACGTATTCTGGACATCTTCCAGATCCGCGTAAAAATCCAGATGGTCGGCATCGATATTGGTGACCACGTTCAAAATGGGCTGCAGACAGAGAAACGACCCATCGGATTCATCGGCCTCGGCAATGAGATATTCGCCTTTACCGAGCATGGCGTTACTGCCGTAGGCGTTGAGGATACCGCCGATGATCACCGTAGGATCGAAATCGGCCTCCTTGAACATGGTGGCCAGAAACGAGGTGGTCGTTGTCTTGCCGTGGGTCCCGGCAACCGCGATGCCGGTCTTGAGGCGCATGAGCTCGGCGAGCATCTCTGCCCGGGGGATGATGGGGATGCCTTTTTCCCGGGCCTCGAGCACTTCGGGATTGTCTTCGGCAATGGCCGAGGAGCGGACCAGCACCTGGGCATCACCGACATTGGTACCGTCATGCCCCCTGGCGATACGCGCACCAAGCTTCTCCAGCCGCTCCACCACGGGACTGCGTCCCAGATCAGAGCCGGTGACTTCGTAGCCCAGATTGAGAAGGACCTCGGCGATACCGCTCATGCCTGTGCCGCCGATTCCCACCATATGTATTTTCTGTATCTTGTCGCGCATACGTATTCTTCATCTATGACGCCCGGCCGAAGATTCGGCCATGCGGGCGGTTATTCATGAGTGTGACGAACTCGTCCGGGGACGGGCCATGTTCACCATTTCATCGACAATGGCATCCGCGGCCCCGGGTCTTCCCAGCCGCCGGGCGCTGCGCCCCATGGCCCGCAATTTTTCGGGCATGGCCAGCAGATCGGTGATGGTTGCGGCCACATTGATCTCGCTCATACAGCTCTGAACCATGACCAGAGCGGCCCCGGCCTCTTCCAGATACCGGGCGTTCCTGAGCTGGTGATCGTGCACGGCATAGGGAAACGGAATGAGCACGCTCGCCTTGCCCGCAATGGTCAGTTCCGCCAGTGTGGTCGCCCCGGCCCGGCACATGACAAGGTCGGCAAAATCATAGGCTGCGGCCATGTCCTGGATAAAAGGTTCCACCCGTGCTTCGGGGCAGACGTCCTGGTAGCGATTTCTGACCCGTTGAAAATCCCTGGCTCCGGTCTGATGCCATATGGTCACCTGTTCCCGGCACAAGGTCGGAAGGATATCCATGACAGCCTCGTTGATGGCCGTAGCCCCCTGGCTGCCCCCCAGAATGAGCAGGCGTTTGCCGCGGCCCGCCCCCTTGCCTGGATCCTGCTCCCGCAGGTTGACGATATCCGCACGCACGGGGTTGCCGGTCATGCTCACCTTGCGGGCGTCAAAGACATCAGCTTTGTCTTCAAAGGAGCAAAAAATGCGATCCACCCTGCTGCCCAGCATCCTGTTGCACATGCCGGGGATGCTGTTCTGCTCGTGCACGGCCGTGGGCACATTGAGCAGGGTGCCTGCCATGACTGCAGGGAACCCGGCGTACCCCCCGAACCCGACAATTACCTGGGGACGGAAGGAACGGATCAAAAAAACTCCCCGTATAACGCCCCACCCCAACCGGACCAGACCGGGAACGGACTTCAAACCTTTTCCCAGAATCCCCTGGGACGGCAGAGCCCTGAAATCCAGCCCGGCCTCTTCGGCCAACTCGGCCTCAGGCCCGTGGGTCCCGCCTGCAAACAGGATCGAGCACGTCGGAAAACGTTTTCGCACGGCCTCGGCCACGGCCAAAGCCGGAAAGATATGCCCGCCGGTACCACCTGTGGTCAGGATAATTCGTTCCACGACGCATCCATGCTTGTTATGAGCTTGTAATCCGTGCCGTTCGCGTGGTCGTTCTCCGTCTTTGCGCATCAGCTTGTAATAAATGCGACCTACCGCCCACTCCGGGCAAGATTCAAAAGAACACCCATGCAGAAAAAACTGGTCAGCAGATTACTGCCCCCGTAGCTCAAAAAGGGCAGTGCCACGCCCTTGGGAGGGGCCACGGCCAGAACCACCGCCGTATTCAAAAGCCCTCCCAGAATGATGAGCAGCCCGCAGCCAAAGGCCAGGAGCCTGTCCTGCATGTCCTTCAGATTCACGGCGATGATCACGCTGCGCCAGAGAATGATCCCCATGAGCAGGATGACCAGGGAAACACCGACAAATCCAAGCTCTTCACCAAGCACGGCCAGAATGAAATCATTGTGCGCCTCGGGCAGGAAAAAGAGCTTCTGCCTGCCCGCTCCCAGGCCCACCCCGAACCATCCGCCCGCCCCGAATCCGTACAGGGACTGGACCAGCTGATAGCCGCTGTCCTGAGCATCCTTGAACGGGTCCAGAAAGGCGAACCATCTCCTGAACCGGTAGGGCGAGGTGAGAACGAGCACAACGGCCAGCCCCAGAGCGGTCATGGAGGAAACGGCCAGATGAAAAAAATGGGTCCCACCCACCAGGCAGAGCAGAAAAAAGATCATGACCAGGAACATGGCCCCGCCGAAATCCGGCTGCAGGAGCAACAAGCCGCACATGGTCAGGGTGATCACAAGGGGCGGCACAAACCCTATGTGAAAGCTCTTGATCCGATCCTGCTTGCGGGAAAAAAAATAGGCCAGATAAAAGACCAGCGCCACCTTGGCCACTTCCAGGGGCTGCAGGCTGAAAAAGCCCATATTGAGCCATCTGCTCGCACCGCCCGCTCTGACGGCCACCTGGGGAACCATGGTCAGGGCCAGCAGGATGAGAGCCATTGCCAGCAAAGGGTAGTGCAGCCCATGCAGAAACCTGTTGGAAACCCGGGCCATCACGAACATGACCCCGAGACCCAGCACGGCGAACAGAGTCTGACGGACAATGAAATGGTACGGGTCGTTCCAGACCTTCTCGGCCATGACCCCACTGGCACTCAGGACCATGATCAGTCCCAGCCCGGTGAGCAGGGCCACCGGAAACAGGAGCCAGAAATCAATCCCGTTAATGGCCGCTGTTTTCGTCCTGTTGCCCATAATACGTCCTGACCGCCTTGCCGAAGGCCGTGCCCCGGGCCTTGTAATTCTCGAACAGATCAAAGCTGGACGTGGCCGGTGACAGCAGGACCACATTCCCCGTCTCAGCCTGGCCACAGGCTTGTTCCACGGCCTGTTCCAGTGTCGGGCTCCAGCTCGTTGGTACGACGTTGCGCCATGCAGGCTCGAAGATCTCGCGACTCGCCCCGAACAGACAGATGGCCTTGACCCGTTGGCGGATCAGATCCGTCAGGGACGCGGGGTCACCGCCCTTGAATATGCCCCCGGCCAGCAAAATGATAGGCCGATCGAAGCTCTTGAGGGCCGCTTCCAGAGCCGTGATGGTCGTGGCCTTGGAATCATCCACACAAATGACGCCCTCATAGGTGCCGATCTGCTCCAACCGATGGGGCTTGGGCCTGAAATCAGCCAGGCTTGCCGCTACGTCCTGTTCGGCAATGCCGAAATATCTGCAGACCAGCCAGGCCGCCTCCAGGTTCTCCTGATTGTGGGGACCGGTGAGACTGGGGCACGCGAAGCGTTCTGACCCCACGTAATAGATGCGCTTGGCCCTAGTGAACGTCCGCGCTTCGAGCTCGTCCTTGAGACTGAGGTGAAGGACGGCCAGATCCTGTTCTCCCATATTGGCAAAAAGGGCCAGCTTGGCCATGAAGTATTCTTCTTCTGTGGCATGAAAATCCAGGTGGTTGGGAGAAAAATTCACAAAGACACCGACCATGGGATGGAAGGAATCCGTGTGCTGCAGCTGGAAAGAACTCACTTCCAGCACCAGGATATCGACCGGCTTGCCCCCGAGAAGATATTCGGAAAGAGGCACACCGATGTTGCCCCCCACGAACACCGTCTTGCCGCACCGTTCCAGAATATGTCCGATGAGGGCGGTGGTGGTAGTCTTGCCGGTGGTTCCTGTCACAGCGACCATGGGTTCGGACACGAACCAGGATGCCAGCTCGAGTTCGGAAACAACCTTGGTCCGCTCGGGAATCAATGAAGCCAGGGAAGACAAAGGCACCCCCGGACTGAGGACCACGAGATCCGCGCCTTCAAAATCCTCGGCAGTATGATCGCCGACTCGCAGATCCCATCCCAGGTCCAGCGCCAGATCCCTGACCTTTTGGGTGACCCCTTTCTCGTTTCGCTCCACCAGCCTCGTGGCGGCACCCAGGGCCGAAAGGAGACGGGCTGCCGCAAGACCGGAACGCCCGGCTCCGACGACCACGGCATGGTGTCCTTTCAATTGTCCCGGATGAATGAGTTCGTGCATGACGGTCCTGATACCTTATCTGAGTTTGAGGGTTGCCAGTGCCATGAAGCACAGGAGGATGGAAAGAATCCAGAACCTGATGATGATCTTGGACTCGGGAATCCCCTTGAGCTCAAAATGATGATGCAGGGGAGCCATGCGGAAAATGCGTTTACCCCCGCTCATCTTGAAATACCCCACCTGCAGCACCACGGACAGGGTCTCGATGACGAACAGGCCGCCGATCATGACAAGAAGAAGCTCCTGCTTGCACAGGACAGCCAGAAATCCCAGGGTCCCGCCGATACTCAAACTGCCCACATCTCCCATGAAAATCTGGGCAGGGTAGGCATTGAACCAGAGAAATCCGAGTCCGGCCCCGACCATGGCCCCGCAGAAGACTGCCACCTCACCGACACCGGGGACATAGGCCACCTGGAGATAGCGGGCCAGTTCCACATGACCGGCAACATAGAGAAAGATACCCAGACAGCCGGTGCTGACCACGCTCGGCCCTATGGCCAGACCGTCCAGGCCGTCCGTGAGATTGACCCCGTTGGACGAGCCCACCATGACAAAAAGGGCAAACGGCATATACCACCATCCGAAATCCGGACGGATGGACTTGAAAAACGGTACCATGAGTTCGCTGCTGTATCCGGGCAGGTTGATCAGAATGGTCAGTGCCCCGCAGGCCACGATGACCTGCCCCAGAAACTTGGTTCTGGCCGAGAGCCCCTGATTGTTCTTGCGCACTTCCTTGATATAGTCGTCCACGAACCCCACCAGGCCGAACCCCGAAAACACGAAAATGGTCAGCCACAGATAGGGGTTCTGCAGGTTCCCCCACATGAGAACACTGAGCAGCAGACACCCCCCCAGGAAGGCTCCGCCCATGGTCGGTGTGCCGGCCTTGCTCTGATGATTGGGGCCGTCTTCCTGGATATACTGCCCGCACTTGATCTTCTTGAGCCAGCCGATGAACCTGGGTCCGAAAGCGATACTCAGGACAAGGGCCGTGAGCATGGCCAGCATGGATCGGAAGGTAATGTACCTGAGAACGTTCAATGCGCTCAGATCAGTGCTCAGGGGATAGAGAAGATGATAGATCATCCCGCACCTTCCAGAAAAACATCGAGGTATCGTTCCATCCGGCAACTCCGCGATCCCTTGAACAGGATGGTCCCCCCGGACGGCAACAGATGGGCATGAGCCCGGAATGCATCGGGTGCGTCAAGGGGAATGAAACGGCCGTCCCAGTCACCGAGACCGGTGGACACGTCATCAGCATGCCTGCCCGCAAAAAAAAGCAGGGAGCAGGCGGATTGCCCGACCCAGGCACCCATGTCTGCGTGTCCCTTTTCGGCGTAGTTCCCCAGTTCCATCATCTCTCCCAGTACCATGACCAGGGGCTGTCCGGGATGCAGCTCACCGGCCCGCTCGATGGCCCGCTGCATGGACAGGGGGTTGGCGTTGTAGGTGTCATCGATCACGGTCCACGAACCACGGGTCGTGACGGAAAAACGCTGGGCTACCGGAACATGCGCCCCGAGCCCGTTGAGGACGGTCTCCGTTGCCAGGCCGACCTTGTTGGCCATGGCGGCTACGGCAATGCTGTTTTCCGCCATCTCCCGACCATGCATGGGCAGGGAAAGCTCGTATGATTCTCCATCCAGAATCAGCCGAAAACACCCCATGCCGTGATCGTCTGTTCCCTGATAGGCAGCGAAAAAATCAGATGATGGTTCATGGGTCGAAAAAAAGACAGGGTGCTTTGCCCGGGCCCCGACCTCGTCCACAAGCTCGGGATAGTCCCTGCTGACCACGGCAGTTCCCCCGGGAGCCATATACGCAAGCAGCGTTGCCTTGGCCCTGGCCACTCCCCGGACATCATCGAGTCCCTGGAGATGACAGGGGCCCGCATTGGTGATCAGAACATGATCGGGCCGCAGGATGGCCCCGAGTTCCTCCATGTCACCAGGCCTGCTGATACCCAGCTCCATGACCCAGAACCGCTCATCACCCGAGCAGGCCAGCATGGACAGGGGCAGGCCGAGCTGATTGTTCCAATTCTTGAAATTTTTGGAGGTCTCTCCTTCCAGACCCAGGAGGGAAGCCAGCATCTCCTTGACCGTGGTCTTCCCGGCCGAGCCCGTGACACCGATGACCGTGGCCTTGGTTTGTGTACGCCAATACAGCGCCAGACGCCCCAAAGCATCGAGGGTGTCCCTGACCAGCAGCACGGGAATGTGCTGAGGGATCTCGGGGAGCGGTGTATGGGCCACGATGGCACAGGCCCCCTTGCGTGCAGCCTCGGCCGCAAAACAATGGCCATCCATGTTCTTGCCGGCGATGCACACAAACAAATCGCCGGGCCGAACAATCCGGCTGTCGGTCTGCACGCAAAGGACGTCACGGTCCATATCGTCCGTCACGTCCCCGATGGCGCCCATGGAGGACGCTATTTCCAAAAGCCTCAGTCGCATCACGCTTCCTTACCAATCCTGAATCTAAAAAAGACAAGCAATCAAACAGGTTCTGATTCTAATCTCTCAAATTACTCAAATCTCTTAAATTTCTAAAATTTCCATGACAACCCGCACGTCATCAAAGGGATGCCTGGTATCGTTGATCTGCTGATAGGCTTCATGTCCCTTTCCGGCGATAAGCAGCACATCCCCCGCATCCATTCCGTCGATGCCCTTGGCAATGGCCGTCTTTCTATCTCCTTCCCGGATCATGGTTGCGGACAGCCCCATCATGCCCGGAAGGATCTCGTCGATAATCGCCTCGGGATCTTCATGTCTGGGGTTGTCCGAGGTAACGATGGCCACGTCGGCATTGGCAGCAACAGCTGCCCCCATGAGAGGACGCTTGGAAGGATCACGGTCCCCGCCACACCCGAACACCACATGGAGACGACCGAACCCCAATCCCTGCAGGGCCTGACAGACCTTTTCCAGGGCATCGGGGGTATGGGCGTAATCAACGAATATATCCAACCCGCGTGGATTGACGACCCGCTGCAACCGTCCCGGGACTCCGGTAAAACCTTCCAGGGCCTGCATGGCGGAAACCGGCAGACCAAGAGAGAGTCCCACGGCCTGTGCGGCCAGAAGATTCATTGCGTTGTGACGCCCTACCAGAGGGGAAACCAGGGTCCAGCGCTCATCGTCCCTGGACATTGTCAGATCGAGGCCATTGCGGGTACAGCCGTTCAGCTCGCCCGTGAGCCAATTTCCCTTGCCTCCCTCTTCCAGACCGTACCCCATGCAATAGGCGTTGTCCCGGAGCAGACGCTTGCCGTACGGGTCGTCGGCATTGATGATCCCGAAGGGTACGTCCTTGTCCGTTCCCTGGAACAGCCGTGCCTTGGCCAGAAAATAGGATTCCATGTCATGATGGTAATCCAGATGGTCCTGAGTCAGATTGGTGAACACGGCCAGATCGAAATCGATCCCTGCAACACGCTCCTGGTCCAGGGCATGGGAGGAAACCTCCATGCACACGACATCGACCCCGTCTTCACGCATGCGTGCCAGAAAATCATGCACGGTCCAACAATCCGGCGTTGTCATGCCCACATCGTGACACTGCCCGGGCCAGCGGACGTTGACCGTACCGATGACCCCGACCTTCTTGCCGGCGGATGTAAGAAGATGCTCGATGAGATAACTCGTGGTGGTCTTGCCGTTGGTTCCGGTGATACCCACCACGTTCATGCCCGCTTTGCCGGTACCGAAATGCGCGGCCGCCAACTCACCCAAGGCCTGACGGGGTGAGGGATGGACCAGAAATTCGGCCGAAGCGTCGTGAGCCCACCTGTTGACGTTGCTGGCGACGATGTATCCGGCTCCCCGTTCCAGAGCCTCATCGATATACATGGTTCCGTCGTGACGCGTTCCCGGCAGGGCGATGAAGACATCCCCCTCATTAACCCGGGCCGAATGGGTCTTGACGGTGAGCCCCTGCCGGACCCTGGCCTTGAGTGCATCCCAGCGAGCGTGATCGAAAAGTATCGTCATGGGGCTTTTGACCTCTCGGTTGTCAACCAGAGTTTCCACGATCCGTTCTTGGATCGGTTCCACGATGAACCGGCCTTGGGTTCCTGACGGTTCACGAACATTCCCTCCCCCGCAAGAGTGGGCAGCACACCGTTACGAGCCATGATTTCCACAGCGCGTCGCAGGGGCATGCCACACAAATCAGGAACCGTTGCCTGTGCCTTCTTGGGGGAGGAAACCCCCTTGAGAATGCGAGAGGTTATCGCGGTTTCACCGGAAAACGCCCCCACCCCCTCAACCTCTTCCCCTTTGGAAGGAGATTCTCCCCGATAGGCCAAAAGCTTCATGCCCACTTTTTTGAACACCGGAGCACTGACCACCCCCCCGTAGTGCTGCGGTCTGGGCTCGTCCACCATGGCCAGAATGAGATATTTCGGCTCCAATGCCGGGATGAACCCCACAAACGAAGCCAGAAAATCCTCGCCATATCCTCCCGACGGCCCCGGCTTCTGGGCAGTCCCGGTCTTGCCGCCGACTTCGACACCGGGAATCCTCGCCTGTGTCCCGGTCCCATCCTCCTCCACGACCCCGCGAAGCATGCCGAGAATGGTGTTGGCCACTTTTTCGCTCACAACCCTGTGGTTGGAATCATCCCGCGTTTCATCCCGGAGAAGGTGCAGAGCCCGCATCTCTCCCTTGTTACCAAAGATCATATAAGCACGGGCCAGTTGCAGCGGAGTCATGGCCACCCCTTGGCCGAAGGAAGCTGCCGCCAGATCGAATTTCGTCCATTGGGCGGGAGGCCGGATCATCCCCTTTGCCTCTCCCGGGACCTGAACCCCGGTGGGCTCGAGAAAACCGAACTTCTTCAATTGACTGTACAATTGTTCGGCACCCAGGGCGATACCGATCTTGGCAGTGCCGATGTTGCTCGAGTACCGAACGATCTCGTCAACATCCAACGTCTTGTATTTATGAGTATCCCTGATCCGGTTTCTCCCTATCTTCCATTCACCGTTTTCGCAGTAAAAACGGGAATCAGGGGAACAGATCCTATTCTGCAGGGCCGCTGCAACCACAAAAGGTTTGAACGTCGAGCCGGGTTCCACGAGATCGAGACAGATACGGTTTTTCCAGACCCGAGAATTGGTTCTCCCGTATTGATTGGGGTCGAAAAATGGATAATGCGCCCAGGCAAGTATATCCCCCGTCGTCACCTCGATGACCAGACAGGCTCCGGTCGTGCCATGAAACGTTTCCACCGACTCGGCCAGCGCCTCTTCGGCCGCGCTCTGGATGACGCTGTCGATGGTCAGCGTTATGGGCGAACCATCCACATCCTTTTCATCCTTGCCGGTGTACAATTGGGCTCCGGCAGCATCCCGCTGAACCCGCTGCTGTGCCGAGGTTCCACGCAAGATATCATCGAACGATTTTTCCAGGCCTTCGAGTCCCTTGCCGTCGATCCCTACGAATCCGAGCAGCTGGGCTGCCACATGCCCTTGGGGATACATGCGCGTCCATTCTTCTTTGAGATACACGCCGGGCATGTCTGCCTCTCGGATCGAGGCAACCTGCCTGTCTCCCAGCTGCCTGGCGATCCACACAAAGGAACCCTTTTCACGTACAAGTTCGGCTATCCTTTTTTTCGAACCTCCCACTATCTTGTGAAGAAAGGCTGTCGTTTTTCTCGTGTCTTCGATGTGCGCGGGATTGATGAACACCGAGTACGTGGGCACACTCTTGGCAAGAAGTCGGCCCTTGCAATCGAGAATAGCTCCCCGCTCTCCCTGCAGTTTCCTGGACGCCCAGTATTGTCGTTTGGCCCGATCGACCAGGGTATGGCCACTTCTGATCTGGACATGGTATGCACGAGCCCAGACCCCCAGAAACGCCAGGGAAAAAACAACGGCCAGGGCAATGATTTTCATGCCTGACCAATCTCTGGGCGTTGCACTACCTTTGCGAGCCATCAATTCCATCCGGATCTGTCATGTCCGGGATCGTCCAGTTTGCGCATCTGTCCGGAACCCGCCTCATGCAGGCCGGCCTCTGCTGCGATCCGGCGCAGCCTGGCGGGAGCTGCCAGGTTATTGCGCTCTATTTCAAGTTTGGATGCCAGTTCTTCCTTTTTGGACAATGTTGCCTGCATCTTCCTGAGATCATAGGCAAGGTCCACACGCTCGATATTCACCCACACAAGAACCATGGCGAGAACGACGGTGAGACAAAACACGCCGAAAACCGCGCCAATGGCAGCGCCCCGGCTCATGACCGGTCTCTCGCGTCCGTGGTCACCCTTTCTGCGACACGCAATTTCGCGCTTCGACTGCGCGGGTTGCGAGCCATTTCGTGTTCCGAAGGCACCAACGGTTTTTTGGTCAGCACCCGCAACCGCTGCGTGTGCCCGCACACGCAAACAGGCTGATGGCGGGGACACAAACATCCCTTGCTCTCCGTGCGGAACACTTGCTTCACCATCCTGTCTTCCAGGGAATGGAAGGAAATAACCACGATACGTCCACCAGGGACGAGATAGTCGGGTATACGCTCGAGAAAATACCGCAGATCATCCAGTTCTCGATTGACGGCGATGCGAATGGCCTGAAATGTCTTGGTTGCCGGATGATTTCTGGCCAATGCACGCCGCTTGGGCGGATAGGCCTTGGACACGATCTCGGCCAATTGCAGGGTCGTCTCTATGGGCTCTGATTCCCGCACTCTCTCGATGGCCCTGGCAATCCTCCCGGCCATGGGCTCTTCCCCATACTCCCGGATGATGTCCTTGAGTTTCTGAACAGGAAAGCGATTGATGAGTTCCCGAGCGCTCGGTCTTCCGGAATCCTTGTCCATGCGCATATCCAAGGGCCCGTCATGCACGAAGCTGAATCCGCGATCAGGCTGATCGATCTGCATGGATGAGACCCCGAGATCCAGAAGAACGCCATCAAAGGCCTTCCATCCCAATTCCTGGAGGGGTTGTTCGAAATCGCGGAATGAACCGTGAGCGGTAAAAAAATGATCACCATAGGAAGCGAGCCGGGACGATGCTGCGTCGATGGCATCGGTATCCTTATCCGTGGCGAGGATTTCGATATCACCTCCGGTCTCCTGGAACATGCGCAAGGAATGCCCCCCAAGCCCCAGAGTGCCGTCCAGATATCTTCCTCCAGGCCGAGGACGTATCCACTCGATCACTTCATCGGCCATGACTGATATGTGGGTGTCTTCGTGCATCAAAACCTCAACTCAAAGCCGCTCTCGGCCAGGGAATCCAGTATGGGATCAAAATCCCTTTCCACCTCCAACCGCTGGGCCTCAAAACGTTCGAGATCCCAGATCTCGAACTTACGCCCCACTCCGGCAAGCACCAGTTCCTTTTTCAGACCGGCATACCGTCGCAGATGGGGTGGGATGAGAATTCGTCCCTGTTTGTCGAGGATGACTTCTGTTGCACCGGAGATGAAAAATCGATGGAAGTTACGCACCTTCCGGTCAGCCATGTTCAAGGCGGCAAAGCTTTTCTCGATTTCCTCCCACTCGGGCAATGGGTAGACGGCGATGCATTCATCGAAATTGGTGAGCATCAAACGACCGTCAGGCGCGCAGCGCATGGCCTCCTCCCTGAACTCCGGAGGAATCATCAAACGGCCCTTCCCGTCTTGCGACCTATGTGCATGACCTCGAAACACCCACGCATCTCCCACTCTTTACCACATTTTCCCACCTGACTTCACAGCCGCCTGAAAAAATGTCAAGGATAAATAAATACGGGAAGAAACACATACGATCAAAGGGCCTCGAAAACAGCCATAACACCCCGAAAACAATCACATATTATCATTCAAAAAATTATACCGATCAATTCCCGCCTCTCCCAATTCCCCTCCGCTCCCCCCTTGTCAATCAGGTCAACAAGGTCACCCAGGTCCCCAAACGCCAAAGAGCCCCTGCAGCGAATGCTGCAGGGGCTCTTTTAAAATAAAAAGTCCTGGCGACGACCTACTTTCCCGCGGATTTAACCGGAGTATCATCGGCGCTGGAGGGCTTAACTTCCGAGTTCGAGATGGAATCGGGTGTGTCCCCTCCGCCTTGGTCACCAGGACAAATATTTAGAAAAATAGAGCGATTTGCAAATAAGACGCGCGGTCTATTAGTACCGGTCAGCTGAACGCATTACTGCGCTTACACACCCGGCCTATCTACCTTGTAGTCTTCAAGGGACCTTCTGTCATCCGAAGATGAGGGATATCTTATCTTGAGGCAAGTTTCCCGCTTAGATGCTTTCAGCGGTTATCTTTCCCGATCGTAGCTACCCTGCTATGCCGCTGGCGCGACAACAGGTCCACCAGTGGATCGTCCACCCCGGTCCTCTCGTACTAGGGGCAGCCCCTCTCAAATATCCTAC
>CAYWJL010000011.1:0-16391 GCA_964458145.1 uncultured Desulfovibrionales bacterium
TATCTGGACAGAAAAGCCGGTTTCGTGGCCATTACCGAGCCCGGTTCCGAAGAGGTACTGCTCGTGGAACTCGACCGAGCCCTTGCCGAATAATGTTCCACCCCATTCACCACCATACCCCAAGGAGCATATGATGTTCTTGAAATGCCTTCTCTACATATCCCTGTTTCTCGGCGCGGCCGTCGGACTGGTCATGGTTCTTCGCAAGGTACTCACGCCGGTGGAAAAAAGGTCTTAGACCGACGTCTTCGATTTGCAGGCATTCCAAACAAGCATGCCCGCAAACCCCAGTCCGAAAACCGTGTTCGGTATCCAGGCGGCCACTGCCGGGGGGAGCGCTCCGCTCTCTCCGGCAGCCGTGCTCATGACGAACATGGCGTAGTACACGAAAACGAGGCCCAATCCCGCAAGAACGCTCGCATAGACATTGGTGAGAGTCAGGGTGAGGGCTATGGCCGCACAGGCCATGACCAGGAGGGAAAAGGGATAACTCACTTTCGCATGCAGCGAGGTGACCAGTCCCTCCACGTTGGAACCGGCCTGCCCGAGCCCCTCGATGACCTTGGCGAGATCCCAGTAGCTGAGGTATTGAGGGGCTTTGTCGCTCTCGAGGGTCGCAAAGGAACGCGGGTCGGTTTTCAGGGTCAGTTCCATCCGATCCTTTGCCTGACGGGAAAAGGACTGAACATGAATCTGGTTCACACCATCGAGCTTCCACGTGGTCCCGTGAACCTCGACACGCTGTGCTTCGGTGACCGTCTCCACACGTCTGCCGTCCTCTGACAGCGTGTACACCACCATGCCCCTGCCCGTGCCCTGAAACGGCTTGAACGATGCGATCCTGATCATCCTGTTCGCTTCCCGAAACCAGACATTTCCCAGGACCTGCTGGGAAAGCTGTTTCTTGCGGACATCTTCCTTCCAGATCCGGTGGGCCACGTTATACCCCTTTGTCCCGAGAATCTGGGAAAATCCGAACAAAAGCGCGCTCCAGACCAGGGCATACACGAGAACCACCCGGCCTATGGCGGCAAAGGGGATCGCGCAGGAAGTCAGGGCGATGATCTCCCGACTGCGGTGCATGAGACTGAACTGGATGAGCAGGGAGAGGAGAAATACGGCCGGGAATATCTGGGATATGATGAGCGGGGTCTTGGCGGCGAAGTACATGACGATGGGCCACAGTCCCACGCCCGCCTTGAGAAAATCGTCCAGGCGGTCAAAGAGTTCGATGAGCAGATAGATACCGATGCCGGCCCCGAAAACCAGGGCCAGCAGAAAGAGATTTTGCCGGATCAGGTACCGGACAAGAATGTTAGTTTTCATGGACAGATTGCGTCTTCCCGGTTTGCAGACAATGCCGACACCACCCCAAAAAGGTCATCACATCCAGATTCTTTTCCCGGGCAACGAGCACGAACCCGCCCATGGTCAGCAGGGCAAAGACCACGTTGGGCATCCACATGGCCACCCCGGGACCGAGATCCCCGGTTTCGGCCAGGACCATTCCCAGGGAAAACAGGGAATAATAGAGCATGAAAAACCCGAGCACCAGTACCAGCCCGTACTGCCGGTTCATACCCTGAAACAGAAAGGCCAGGGGAATGGCGAACAATCCCAGCACCAGACAGGCCACGGGAAGGGCATATCGTTTGTACAACTCGGCCTTCAGATCACGCCGTTTCTGAACCTGCTCGGCCGTACCGGCGTCCAGCCCGGCAAGGCGGGCACGGATTTCCTCCAGGGACAGCGATTTGATCCGCTTGTCCCCAAGCCCCCCGATCCCGCCCAGAAGCCTGCCCAGATCCATGCGGACCTGGTAGGAGGCAAAACCGATCTCGTCGATTTCGTCGTTGGTGTACCGGTAGATGGTCCCGTCCGTGAGCAGAAAGAACATCTCGCCGCGCTCGGGGTCCGTGGCGATACGTCCCCTGGGCGCGACAATGGTCGTTCGCAGATTTCTGTCGGTGGCGTCCTCCACAAAGACCCGTTCCATATCACCCGTCTTCGGATCGACCCGGAGGGCAAAAATGGTCAGGCCGGAAAAATCCTTGTTGAACACGCCGGGACTGAGCTTGAGGGTGGCCTCGGTCCGGGCCAGATCGTACACGGTCTGCCGGAAGTGATCCATGCCCCAGGAAATACCGTACAGGGTCATCACCCCGCAGCAGCATACCCCCATGAGGGAGAACACGAGCGGCCCGGGCAGAAACCGGTATATCCCGAGTCCGCCGGCCCGCAGGGCGATGAGCTCTCTGTCGGTACCCATGCGTAAAAAGGTCAAAAAGATTGCCAGCATGTAGGAGACAGGGATCAGCAGACTCATGAAAAAAGGACTCAGATAGACAAAGAGCCTGCCGAGATCGAGCACGGAGATGTCCTGCCCCATGACGAGCTCCCGCATCTGCAAAAGCCTGCCGATGAGCAAAACCACAAGCACGGCACCCAGGCAGACCCCGAAAATGGTCACCAGCTCCTTGAAAATCTGACGCTGCAAAATGGGCACGAGGGAGGTCTCCTAGGAGGTGGTTTCGCCCTTTTCCAGGTACAACCGGTAGAGATAGCGTTCATCCTCGGGACCAAGGTTGAAGCGCATGCCCACATCCTTCAGCAGGGTCCTGATCTCTCCCCCCTGGCGCAGGTGTTCCTCGATCCATTCCACAGCATTGCGCAGCTGCTTCCCCTCGGGTAGTATCGTTGTCATGATTCCTCCTTGAAACCGGATGATGATCGTTGAGTGCCCACCCTTTACGCAGTCCCATGGTAAAAGTACAGAACCATATCCAGGCTTGCAACTTGTACGGCCTTCGGCTATCTGGATTCGTCGTCCATTCTGTCTTTCCCCCTCACGTATGAAAAACCATGCCGCAGCATCCAAAGCCGGCTTTAAACGGTCAGCGTAGGGTTTTTCGCTGTGCATCGTGTCAGGGGGTATATGTCCCGGCATACACTGCTTCACTCTTTTTCATCCCAGCCTGTCCACGATTTCCAACCAATTTAGGAGGCACTGTGAAAACCTTGCTCAAAATGCTCGTTCCCCTGTTTGTCCTGGCCCTGGTCCGCACCGATTCCGCTGCCGACGAGTCATGGCAGCAGGTCCAGTCCAAAGGTGAATTGCGTATCGGTCTGGATGATGACTTCCCACCCATGGCCTTCCGCAAGGCCGACGGCAAGCTGTACGGTTTCGACATCGACTTTGCCGAAGCCGTGGGCAAGAAACTCGGCGTCACCATCAAATGGGTTCCCACCGCATGGAAGGGCGTCATCCCCTCCCTGTACGCCAACAAGTTCGACTGCATCTGGAACGGCATGACCATCACCCCGGAACGTGAGGCCAAGGTCAACTTCTCCAATCCGTATATGATGGATGGTCAGGTGGCCGCCGTGATCATGGGCAACACATCCATCAAGAAACCCGCGGATCTCGGAGGCAAGATCGTGGGCATCCAGCAGGGTTCCACCGCCATGAAGGCCATCGAGGCCCTGCCCAAGAAACCGGCCGAGCTCAAACAGTACGAGACCAACCCCAAGGCCATGCTCGACCTGGAATCCGGTCGTCTCAACAGCGTTGTCCTGGACAACCTGACCGCCCGGGACATCATTTCCAAAAAGCCCGGCGTCTACAAGATCCTTCCCGAATTCATCACCAAGGCCCCCTTCGGCGTTGCCTTCCGCAAGTCCGACAACGCCCTGCGCCAGAAGGTTCAGCAGGCCATCGACGAACTGGTCGCCAACGGCGAAACCGCCAGGATCTCCAGAAAGTGGTTTGCCGAAGACCTGACCAATCCCGCAACCTGGTAGGGGACAATCTCCACGTCCCGGTTGCAGGACCGATTGCGTGAACACGGGGTTCCCCGTCCCTTCCAAGGGACGGGGAACCCGTTTTTTCTCATCTGATAGAAACCAATGCAGGGAATTGTCTTGAGGCACACCATAACGAAGAGTCTTGTGACGGGCAGGTATGTGAAACCACTCCTGCTCGTCTTTCTGTTTCTGGTCTCCCTCGCCTGGAGCGCACCATGCCTGGCGGAAAGCTCGAGCGAGTTGCTCATCCGGGGCAGGAACGCCCTGAGCGTCGGGGATATCCGGACGGCCACCGACCTGCTGCACCAGGTACCCGCCCCCGGCGACCAGGGTGACGACGGCAGTTTCGTCCAGAGCCGGATGCTTTTGGCCCGCATGTTCTTTTCCATCAAGGATTACGACAATGCCGGCGGGGCATGCCGGGAAGTTCTGGCCGTGTATCCGGACAATCCCGAGGCCCTGAATTTCCTGGCGGCCATCGATCAGGTCAACCGACCGGCCTACGTTCAATTCTTCCTGGATACCGTCAAATTTTTCCCGGCTCTGGCCAAAGGCACGGTCATGACCCTGCTTCTGGTCGTCCTGACCATCCTCATCTCCCCCATCGGCGGGCTGCTCATCGCTCTGGGCCGGATCAGCTCCTTCAAGCCCCTGAACGTATTGTGCTGGTTCATCATCTGGATCTTCCGGGGGACACCGCTTCTTCTCCAGCTCTTTTTCATCTACTACGCCCTGCCCACCTTCGGGCTGACCCTGAAGCCCATCACAGCGGCCATCCTGGGGCTCTCCCTGAATTATTCCGCCTACCTGGCCGAGATCATCCGGGGCGCCATCCAGACCATCGACTACGGCCAGACCGACGCGGCCAAGGCCCTGGGCATGACCTATGGCCAATCCATGCGGCGCATCATCATTCCCCAGACCTACAAGCGTCTCATGCCCCCGGTGGGGAACGAATTCATCGCCCTGATCAAGGACACGGCACTGGTATCCACCATTGCCATGGTCGAACTCATGCGGTCTGCGGATTTGCTCTTCAACACCTATTTCAACATCACGGTCCTTGTGCTCGCCGCCATGGTCTATCTCGCACTGACCTCGGTGTTCACCGTGACCTTTGAAAAAATCGAAGCCATCGTGGGAGCCTATGAAAACCGATAATCCCGCCCCCCTCATCCGACTGTCCAATATCGTCAAGCGGTTCGGATCCCTCACGGCCGTGAACGACGTCTCCCTGGAGATCAACCCGGGCGAGAAACTGGTCATCATCGGTCCGTCGGGTTCGGGCAAATCCACCCTGCTTCGGGCCATCAATTTTCTGGAAGAAATCGACGAAGGCACCATCCTCTTCGAGGGCAGAGAGGTCGGCTATGTGCACAAAAAAGGTCGCATGGTCCTGGACAAGCCTTCCCGCATCTGCAGACTCCGCTCGGAAATCGGCATGGTCTTCCAGCACTTCCACCTCTTTCCGCACATGACGGTTCTCGCCAACGTCATGGAAGGCCCCCTGACGGTGCAGAAGAAATCTTCTGCAGAAGCCCGTGAGGTCGCCATGGCCATGCTCCACAAGGTGGGTATCGCCGACAAAAAGGACGTGTTTCCGGCCACCCTCTCGGGAGGACAGAAGCAACGCGTGGCCATTGCCCGGGCCATTGCCATGCGCCCCAAACTCATGCTCTTTGACGAACCGACCTCGGCCCTGGACCCGGAACTGGTGGGCGAGGTCTTCGAGACCATCCGCTCCCTGGCCATCGAGGGCATGACCATGATCGTGGTCACCCATCAGATGGGATTCGCCCGGGAGATTGCCGACCGGGTCATCTTCATGGAACAGGGGGGATTCATCGCCGAGGGCGAGGCCGGGGACTTCTTCAGCAACAATCAGGACAACGAGCGGGTACAGAGTTTTCTCGCCAAAATATTGTAGGCCGTCGACCATGGACCATTCACTCTCCGCCGTCATTCTCGGCATCATCGAAGGACTGACCGAGTTCCTGCCGGTCTCCTCCACCGGACATCTCATCATCAGCGGCCATCTCCTGGGATTCACCGGTCTCAAGGCCGATGTCTTCGAAGTCTTCATCCAGCTGGGAGCCATCCTGGCCGTGGTCGTCCTGTACTGGCCGACCTTTCTGGGACTTTTGCGCCCTGATCCCGAGCGAACCTTCACCGGAATCAGGGGGATCACCCTCCTCATCCTGACCTCCATTCCGGCCTCGGTCCTTGGCCTGCTGGTTCACAAGGAGATCAAGATGTATCTGTTCACCCCCCAGACCGTTGCCTGGGCCCTGGGCATCGGCGCTCTGGCCATCATTGCCGTCGAACGGATGTCCATCACCAAGAAATTCACCAGCCTGGATGCCGTGACGCCCAAACTGGCCTTTGGCATAGGCTGTTTCCAATGCCTGGCCCTGTGGCCGGGATTTTCCAGATCCGCATCGACCATCCTCGGAGGCATGCTTCTGGGTGCCGACCGCAAACTGGCTGCCGAATACTCCTTCATCGCCGCCGTCCCCATCATGATCGCGGCAACGGGTTTCGATCTCCTCTCCCACTGGACCCTTTTCGAACGTGAGGACATCCTTGTCCTGGCCATAGGCTTCGTGTTCGCCTTCCTGTCGGCCTGGGCCGCGGTCAAGGTGTTCATCTCCCTGGTCCAGAAGATATCCCTGCGCCCCTTTGCCTATTACCGGCTCATTATCGCCCCTCTGGTTCTCTATTTCTGGAGCTGAAACGTATCAGACAAGGAAGCCCGGACACAACATCAAACCCCCGGTAATCCATTGCAATGGATTACCGGGGGTTTGATGTCGGTATGACCAAAATATGATCGGAGGGTATCAGCGACCTCCCCTCGAGGTGGCCATCCTGTAGATTTCGTGGGCACCGAGGATGAGCACGACACTCCCGTCGCCCATGATGGTGGCCCCGGAAATGCCGGGGAGATCTCCCAGATAATCGCCCAGGGACTTGATGACCACGTCCTGACGTTCGAGCAGGGTATCCACGACAAGGCCGAGCCTGCGGTCATTCACCGTGAGGATGACCGTGGGCAAAAGATCCCGCTCACCCTCATGACAGGGTACACCCAGCAGTTCGGCCAGTTCGACCAGCCCGAGAACTTCGCCGCGCAGGGTGACCGCCTTCTGCCCGTTGACCTCGCTGAGACGTCTGGTCTCGATCTTGGTGGTTTCGGAAACCGCGTCCAGGGGAATGGCGTAGATGGCATCATCGATCTTGATCATGAGGGCATCGATGATGGCCAGGGTCAGGGGAAGGGTCAGCGTGATCCGGGTCCCCTTGCCGATTTCCGACTGAACCGCAATACTTCCCTTCAAATTTTTGATATTGTTGCGAACCACGTCCATGCCCACACCACGCCCGGAGATATCGGTGATCTTGTCGGCCGTGGAAAAGCCCGGGGCGAACATGAGTTCGATGGCCGCACGGTCATCCATGGTCCGGGCCTCTTCTTCGGTGATCACGCCCTTGCGGATGGCCTGGGTCCGCATCTTTTCGGGGTCGATCCCCTTGCCGTCGTCCTCGACCTCGATACCCACGGAATTCCCCTTGTGAAAGGCCCGAAGCCAGACCTTGGCCTTGGGAGACTTTTCGGTCAGGGCACGATCCTCGGCCGACTCGATGCCATGGTCCATGGCGTTACGGATGAGATGAACCAGGGGATCGCCGATCTCCTCGACCACACTCTTGTCGAGTTCCGTGTCCTCCCCTTCGGTGATGAGCTCCACCTGCTTGCCGCTCTTCTGGCTCAAATCCCTGACCAATCTTGGAAACCGGGAAAACACGGACTGGACCGGCACCATGCGCACGTTCATGATCGTGTCCTGAAGATCATCGGAAATACGGCCCACGGAATAGGTGGTCTCACTGAGCTTCTGGGCGATCTCGTTGACGTCCTGACCTTCCTCGAGGCCCCTGGCGAGCATGGCGAACCGGTTCCGGTTGATAATCAGCTCGCCGATAAGATTCATGAGATGATCGAGTTTGGTATGGTCCACTCGAATGGTCGAGGCGAGCTTGGCCCGTTGGGCAACCTTGGACCCGTTGCCATTGGCAGCAGTCTTGGTCGGCTTTGATGCGGAAGCCGGCTTCGTGGCTGGTGAAGGTGCCGGTGAAACAGCAGCAGAAGTCGGCTTGACAGGTGCAGGCTTTACCGCCGGCTCGACCACGTTTTTCGTCTCAGGCTTGGCGGGTGCGGCTTCGGGTGTTTCAGCTACCGATTCGACCGGTTCGCCCACCGATTTCCCTGCTTTATCGGTTGGGGTGACATCGCCTGAGGGGTGCGCCCCACTTTTTTCTTCCAGGTCACTCCCCCAACTGGCAGCAACCAGTTGGTCCAGGGAAATGCCTCCGAGCCTGGCGAGTTCCCCTTCGATCTTTTCACGGATGATATCCCTCTCCTGGCACAGGATATCGAGCAATACGGCAAAATCCATGTCCGACGAGCGCCCCTGATCCACCAGCCCGGCAACCCGCTCGACATACTCGTTTATTTCGTCCATCCCCATGTATCTCGAGGCGTTCTGAATGCTGACAAGGGAACGGTACAGACCATCGATGATCTGCTTCTGACCGCTGTCTTTCTCGAGTTCCGACAACGCGAAATCCAGGTTACTCACCTGCTGGGCAACGGTTTGGGCAAAAATCTGCACATCCTCGGCGTCCACATCATGTTCGCCGGACGCTTGCGGCTCATGCTGTTCCGAAGCGGGTGCCTCCTCTGCTTCCTGGGGTGAGGGGGAGGCATCCTCCACCTCGATCTCCCCTGTTTCCAGCAGATGCCTGACACGGTCGGTTGTCCTGGAGACGTCAACAGGAATGACACGGCCGTCCAACTGGATGCAGGCAAGCAATTCGTCCATGGAGTCGACGACATCGAGCAGAAGATCCACCAGTGAATGGGTGACGGCGACTTCTTCCTTCCTGACCTTGTTCAGCAGCGTCTCGGCTACGTGGGTCAGTCCGTTGAGTTCCTTATATCCGATAATCCCGCTGTTGCCCTTGAGGTTGTGGAAAAACCTGAAGATATCGTTGACAATGTCCCCGCCGGTTTCAGGATTCTTCTCCAGGGTGAGCAGGTTGTCGTTGAGCTCTTCCACGATTTCCCGGGCCTCTTCGAGAAAATCCCCCAGATGATCCTGATTCACCAGTGTCAGCTCGTATGCTGTGGGGGGATCTGCCGATTCCTGGGACACAGGGTCCGGATCAGAAGCTGCTTCCACTGAAGCGGGACCGACCTGGGGCTCGGGTTCCGGAGCGGAGGTCGCTTCCGGTGCCGGGGCGGGAGCGGACAATTCCTGTTCTCCCCTGAGCAGCGCATCGATCCTTTCGATGATCGAAGCGGTTTCCACGTCCCCTTCCACAGCGGTCTGCTCGAGATTTTCGACCATGGCCTTGAGAGCGTCGATGGATACGAGGATCAGATCGGTTATGGCCGGCGTCAGATTCATTTTGCCCTGACGGATCTCATCGAGAATATTTTCGGCCTTGTGGGTCAACCCGTTTATCCGGGTCAAGCCGAGAAAACCGGAGGCCCCTTTCAGGGAATGCATGAGACGAAAGATGTCGTCGAGCAATCCGGGATCGTCCGGATTCTTCTCGAGATCGAGGAGAGAGGGTTCGATATTTTCCAGATGCTCCCGAGCCTCGACGATGAACTCGGTAAAAATTTCAGGATCCATAAACTCTTGGCTCATGATGATTCCTCACAATGCCACAGCGGTTGTTGACATACTCCATTCCCATTCACGGATTCGACACGCTAGCCAAGAAGCATCCTGACGTTACGAACCAGCTTTTCCGGTTGGGCGGGCTTGATCATATAGAGATTGGCTCCGAGGCTCATGCCCTTCTGGATATCTTTTTCCTGCCCTTCGGTCGAAAGGACCACAATGGGCAAATCCCTGTAGCCATCCTGCTCCCTGACGGTCTTGATAAAAGAGAAGCCATCCATTCTGGGCATGTTCACATCCGAAACAATGAGATGTATCTCACCATGGGAGTACAATTTCTCGAGCCCGTCGAGACCGTCCTCCGCTGTCGTCACCCGGTATCCTTCTTTCTTGAGGATGAAGGCAACCAGATTGCGCACGGTTTTTGAATCGTCCACTATAAGTATATGTTTCGTCATCTCGTTCTCCAGCAAACCTTGACAGCGTATTGTCTGTATATGCCTTATCCGAGGCCGTTTCGGATCAGATTTTGAAGCGCCTGCAAATCATCCTCGTACACGTCCACAAACTCGAGGCCCAGGATGAAATCCCCTCTTTCGGCATCGGGATGACTCCAGGCTATTTCGGCCACAGCAGTGATATATTGACCCAGATCGTGCTCGAAGACCTTGAAGAAACCGGGGTGGTACCTGCTCAGCTTGGGGATATGGATCTTGACCTGAACATGTTCTTTCTCGCCGAACGCCTCGGGACACCGAACGGACACACCCCCTGCGCTGATATCGACCCCGGTGACATCGATGGGACGCATTTTGGAAAGGGGAAAGGTGAAGGCCGCGATCTCCATGCGGAACTGTCGTGTCAGCCGTGCGAATTGCCGGCGATCTTTCTCATCGGCAGGCATACTCATTCTTCCTTTTTGTACACGATGGCTCCCGGATGGTGTTGGGGCGTGAATGCCCGGGAAATGTTGTGCAGCGACTCGGAGTGCCCGATGAAAAGATATCCGCCAGGACAGAGACAGTCGTAGAAACCGCTGATGACCTGTTTTTTCATGGATTCGTCAAAATAGATGAGCACATTGCGGCAAAAAATCAGATGATACCGTCGCACGGATCGAAACTGCGCCCTGTCCTTCAGATTGAGGGAGGTAAAGGTGACCAAACGCTTGACACACTCCTTCACACCGTATCTCCCCCCCGCCAGTGCATCGAAATACTTGGCTTTGATATGATCGGGCGTGGTTCTGAGTGCATAGGGTGAATACTCGCCTCGACGCGCACTCGCAAGCACCCCTTCGGAAAGATCCCCGGCAGAAACGGCCACATTCCATCCGCCAAGATTGGGGCCGAGAATTTCAAGGGCGATCATGGCCAGGGTATAAGGCTCCTCCCCTGTGGAACACCCGGCCGACCAGATATGCAATTCTCTTGGCCCGCGCCGCTTCTGCCCTTCGAGCAAGGATTTGAACACCCTTTTTTCCAGGATATCGAGCTGCGCCTGATTCCGATAGAAACTGGTCTCATTGGTCGTGATCACGGCATAAAGCGACTTGAGCTCGGCGTAAGCGCCGGAGTCGTACTTCAAATATTCGTAGTACTCTCCATAATTCTTGAGACCCAGGGCCTTGAGACGATTGAGCAGACGGTTCTCCAACAGGTATTTGCGATTGTCGGCGACATATATCCCGCACTTGTCGTAGATGAAACCGCGCAGTCTGGAAAACTCGTCATCGCTGATGGTCAGCTGGTTCTGCAACGTGGAAGATTTGGCAAGAAACGAGACCATCAAACTACCTCGCCGTTATCGGCCTGAATACTATCCAGGGCCTGCTCGGCAGCCTCCTGAACGTCCGGGTCCTCGGTTTCCAGGACCTTGAGCAGTTCCTGAAAGGCCTTTTGTCCTCCGATCTGTCCCAGAATTTTCACGACCTTGATACGAACCAGGGGATTGTCTCTTTCCAGCAATGTCACCAGTGCGGGAATGGCCTCTTCCTTACCCAGAGCCCCCAGAGATTCCACGGCCCGAATCTGGACCCAGCTGTCTGCATCATCGAGGGCCTCCACAAGAAACGAGAGCGTGCCCGGACATTGCGTCGTTCCCAGAAGATTGACCAGGCTGCGGCGAATATCCGTGCTTTCATCCCTGATCATCCGCGTGGCGATCCGCGGCAGAAGATCCTCGTCGCGGGAGCACTGCTTGACCAGGGCCTCCATGGCAACTTTTCTGACCTCGACCGCGTCGTCGGAAAGAGCTGATTCAAAAATTGTCACGTAGTTGGCAGCGTCGATCCGGCCAAGCCCGTATATGCCCATCATCCGCTGCATGGGGTCTTCGTCCCGGAGCATACCGACAAAGACGTCCTCGATCTCCTTACCCCCGATGGCCACACAGGCATCCAGGGCCACATCTTTGACGTCGTTGAACCGGTGTTTCAGAAAGGGTACCACCTGCGGCACACTATCCTTGAAACGCATGCGCATTCCCAGAAATTTCAGGGCACTCTTGAGAAGATCGCCATCCGAGGACTCCTCGAGCACACGCAGGAAAAAAGGCTTGGCCTGCTCGCACACCGTGGTGGAAACGCCCTTGGCTATGATCCGCTGAATATCGCGCCCCTTGTCCCAGAACACATCCATGCACGCCCCGGCCGCTTCCGGTGTGCCCAGGCGAATGAGAACCTCGATGGCAATCCGGGAAGCCCGTTCGTCATCCGCCAGGATCGCCCGGCGCAGCACCTCGGTCAGTCCCAGGGATACCAACCCCTTGATCGCCATGGCGTAGCGCTCGGGGTCGACTTCGGGATCGATGTTCAGGGCCAGGGAAAAAATCCTTGTGGAGGCATCCTCTCCCCCGAGGCTGGACAGACCCACAATCACCGCATCCTGAATTTCCTGATCCTCATCATCCGCAGCAGCAAACAGATAGTCGGCAAAACTCGCCCGCTCCTCATCGGACAACAGGGCCAGAGCCTTGGAACCCATGATGTTCACGATGGCCTTGAGGGTCTTGTTGCGCAACGCAGGCGCTGACTTGCCGAGATACTTGACCAGGACCGGGACCGCCCGGATGTTCCCAAGCTCGCCCAATGCGTCTATGATGATCGAGGCGACCAATTCGGAACTTTTGTCCAGCGCCCCCATGAGGGCGGTGATGGACCCGTCGTCGCCGATTTTCATGAGGGACTCGATGACCGCAAAATTGACCCAGTCATCCGCACCCAGGGCATTGTTCAATGCATCGGTTGCCTCGGGCTTGCCGAGTTCCCCGAGACTCACTGCCGCCTGGTAGCGGACATTGACCTCGGAGTCGTTGAGCATGGCTTCACACAAATGAGGAACGGCCATGTAATTGTTCGTGGAGCCCAGGATATCACTGGCAAAAATGCGGATATCCGCATCGGTATCCTGGAGAAGGGCGATGATGGGTTCGATATGCTGTGAGCCGATCTGCCGCAGGATATCCATGGAGAGATTCCTCGTGGGCACGTTCTCGCTACGCAGCAGGGGAATGATGGCGTCGACCACCTCCCGGCCCCCGATTTTTCTCAGAGACATGTCCGCCGCATCCTGAACACCCAGATTCGGGCTGGTCAGCATGGTGGTCAAAAAAGGTATGGCTTCCCTGCTCATGGCCTCGCCGGCCATGAAGGCGCCCTCACGTTGCGATTCGGGTTCTTCGCTTTGCAGCAGGGCAAACATCTGATCATGATCCATGAAACGAACACCTCGACAAAAACATGCGTTAAAGATGAAAATAGTGAGGATTTCAGAGATTGAAGGAATGTAAGAAATTGTGGGCATACATACGCCCAACGTGTAGTTTCTCACATTCCTTCAATCTTTCAAACCCTCAACCCCCTCAAATCCATAAAATCTCTAAAATCTCTGAAAGTGCTCAAACTTCTTAAATTTCTCAAATTTCTCAAATCTCTGAAATCTCTTAAATTTCTCAAATTTCTAAAATTCTTCCATGAATCAATACAATGCCTGAATGATGGCCGAAGGCATGTCGTCCAGATCCACGATCTGATCCGCCAGCCCCGCGTCCACAACGGCCTTGGGCATCCCATAGACAACACAGGTCTTGTCGCTCTGGGCCAGTGTGACGCCACCACGCTCCTTGAGCATCCTGATCCCCTCGCGGCCGTCACTGCCCATGCCGGTGAGAATGACTCCGAGCCCGCGCTTGCCCACGGCCTGGGCCACCGATCCGATGAGTTCGTTGGCCGAGGGCTTGTACAGGGCATCCGCGGGTTCGCTATCAACGACAACGTCGATATGGGTGACACGCTGCCTGATTTTGAGATGGGATCCTCCCGGCGACACGAATACCTTGCCCGGTTTGACCACGTCTCCGGGAGCGGCCTCCTTGACATCGAGGGGGCTTGCCTGGTCCAGCCGCTTGGCAAAAGGCCCCGTGAAGGTCTTGGGCATATGCTGGGCAATGAGAATGCAGGCCGGGAAATCAGCGGGAAGTTCCGCAAGGATTTTCTGAACCGCAGGGGGACCGCCCGTGGAAACTCCGATGGCGACAATGTCCCTGGTCACCCGTCCCCGTTCCTTCAGGGCTGGTGCGGGTGTCGCTTTTCGGGCCTCACGGATCGGCCGTCGCCTCTTGACGGGAAAAACGCGCATGCGGCGTCTGGCAACCGCCTTGACCTTGGCCCGCAGCTCGTCTTCTATGCGCACGATATCAAGGCTGACAAGAGAGAGCCGTTTGGCAATGAAATCCACGGCACCGGCCTCCATGGCCTTGAGGGTGGCTTCCGCGCCTTCGGTGGTCAGGGAACTGATCATGAGGACGGGCCGGGGCATCTCCATCATGATATGCTTGAGCGCGGTCAGACCGTCCATCCGAGGCATCTCGATATCCATGGTCACCACATCCGGGTCGAGCCTGCGGACCTTTTCGATCCCCTCTTCCCCGTTTCTGGCCGTATCCACCACATGGATTTCAGGATCCTTCTCCAGCATCGAGCTGATGGCCTTGCGCATGAAGGCGGAATCATCGACTACGAGAACACGAATCAAGCGACACATCCTCCTGCTATACAATCCCGAAACAGTACTTCGACAACCGTGAACCACGCCATATGGGTACAAAACAAACAGCAGCCATCCATCATGTCCCCTGAATCAGCGGGCCGGAATCCACCACTACCAGCCACTGTCGGACCAGATCGTCCTGCCACTGGGTCCCGGCACCCTCTTCGAGTATCCTTCGCACCGTGTCCGCCGGCAGGGCGTTTCTGTAGGCACGGTCAGAGGTCATGGCCTCGTAGCTGTCTACCACGCTGACCAAACGGGCCAGAAAGGGAATTTCGCTCCCTTTGAGCCCGTCCGGATACCCCTTGCCGTCGGCCCGCTCATGATGGTGATAGACTATGGGCAGGATCTCCTTGAAGCTGGTCACCTGGGACAGGATGTCCCTCCCCACCTGAGGATGCGTCTTCATGACATCATACTCCTCGGAAGTGAGCTTGCCCGGCTTGTTCAGAATACTGTCGGGGATACCGATCTTTCCGATATCATGAAGCACACCAGCCATATAGAGGGTGTCGAGCTCCTGGGAGGAGAGACCCAGGGATTGCCCCAGGATGCGCGCATAGGTGGCGACACGCTCCGAATGACCGCGCGTATAGATGTCCTTGGCTTCAACGGCCTGGGCGTACGAGCTGATGACCTCCCTGTTCAGGGTCTTCATCTTGGTATACAACCGTGCGTTCTGCAGGGAAGAAGCGATGTGCGACGAAAAAACCGACAGAAGCTGGAGATCAGCCGGGGTGTACCCGGGTTTGTCTTTGGAGCGGACCACGGCGATGGTCCCGATTTTCTGGGAATATTGCACCATGGGAACGACCATGATGGAATACTCGAAATCTTCAGGGCGGGACGGAGGGGCAACCGACTCCAACGCCACTGTGGAATGATCCACGATCTTGGACTCACCCTTGCGCTGCACGGTTTCACAGATCTGATTGAGCCAGAGAAAGAGCGACCTGTCGGTTCGGAGCAGAGCCCCGCGAACCGTGACCCGATTGAGGGACAGGGAATTGGGAAGATGGAAGAGGATGCTGTCCGGAGCGAAATTCTTCTGAACATGGAACAGGAATTCCTGGACCAGGGCCGAAAGGTCGAGCTGGACATTCAAGGCGTTGCTCAGATTGAGCATGCGCACCAGACTGCTGAGCTTCTTGCGATCCAGACGATCCTGGCGGTCCTTGAGCACCTTTTCCACCTTGAGAAGCAGGTGGCTGATGTTGAAGGGTTTGGGCAGATAGTCCGCAGCCCCCATCTTGATGCACTCCACAGCCGTCTCTATGGTTCCGAAACCCGTCATGATCAAAAAATCGGGATCGAGTCCCATGGTCTTGACCTTTTCGAGCAGCTCGAGCCCGGACATGTTCGGCATGCGAAAATCCGAAAGCACCAGATCCACTTCCGCCTTTGCAAGATAGTCCAGGGCCGCCTGGCCGGACCCCACACAGAGGACATCGTACCCACTGTCCATGAGGGCTTCTTCGCAGATTTCCCGCAACCCGGGTTCGTCATCGACTACGAGTATCCGATTGTGCCGATCCTGTCTGACACGCTGCGGATGTACTTCAGAAGAGGGTGATTCCAAGCTGGTCGTATCCACGCATTATATCCCATTCGTAGATGTTGTTTTCAAAAAAAGCATGTTGACCTTCCGGCAAGCACTGACAAGCGTTCTCAACCATCCGGCATTCTAGGCCGATCTCCACCTCCAGGTGGCTTAAAAAATAATTCAGCCAATTACAATAGATATTTCTTCTTGCATTCTTTCTGGAAAATCTCTAAAGACGTATCCCTCGACGGGATGTGGCTCAGTTTGGTAGAGCGCTGCGTTCGGGACGCAGAGACCGCGCGT
>CAYWJL010000012.1:0-14974 GCA_964458145.1 uncultured Desulfovibrionales bacterium
ATCCTTCTCAAGGACATCCTGGCCACCAATGGCATGCCGACCACCTGCGCCTCGAAAATTCTCCAGGGATTCACTCCCTGCTACGACGCCCATCTGGTGGCCAAACTCAAGGAACACGGTGCCATCATCCTGGGCAAGAACAACCTGGACGAATTCGCCATGGGCTCGTCCACGGAGAATTCTGCCTATGGTCCCACCAAGAACCCCTGGGATCTCGACCACGTGCCCGGCGGTTCCAGCGGCGGATCGGCCTCCAGCGTGGCTGCGGGCCAGGCATTTGCTTCCATAGGCACGGACACGGGCGGCTCCATCCGTCAGCCGGCATCATTCTGCGGCATCGTCGGCCTTAAACCGACCTACGGTCGCGTTTCCCGGTTCGGACTCATCGCCTGCGGCCGTTCCCTGGACCAGGCAGGCCCTTTGACCAGGCCGGTGGAAGACACGGCCCTGATGCTCTCGGTCATCGCAGGCCATGATACCAAGGATTCCACCAGCGTAAACACCCCGACACCCGACTATGTCGCGGGTCTCGCAACCATGAAGGATCTCTCGGGGGTGCGCATCGGCATGCCTGAGGAATACTGGGGCGAAGGTCTTGCTCCGGAAGTGGCCGAGGCCTGCAATCTGGCCATGGAAAAAGCCAAGGAGCTGGGCGCTGAAATCGTTCCTGTCTCCCTGCCCCATACGTCCTATGCCATTGCAACCTACTATATCATCGCCATGGCCGAAGCGAGCTCCAACCTGGCCCGGTTCGACGGGGTACGATATGGACTTCGGGACAAGGACGCCCAGGATCTCCTGGAAATGTACACCAAATCCCGCTCCATGGGATTCGGTGACGAGGTCAAACGACGCATCATGCTCGGCACCTATGTCCTGTCCGCAGGCTACTACGATGCCTATTACAAGAAGGCCGCTCAGGTTAGACGCATCATCCGCGAGGATTTCCTGAAGGCCCTTTCGCGCTGTGATGTTCTTGCCGGACCGGCCTGCCCCACGACGGCCTTTGGCCTGGGACAGAACACGGCCGATCCCCTGCAGATGTACCTGACCGACATTTTTACCATCTCCCTGAACCTGACCGGACTGCCCGGCCTGAGTCTGCCCGTGGGACTGGGCAAGGATTCCGGACTTCCTGTGGGACTGCAGCTCTTTGGCCCGGCATTCGGGGAAGAACGTCTGCTGAGCATTGCCAACGTCCTGGAACGAGCCTCGGATCCATTGCCCCACCCCAAGGGCATTGAAAACGCTCTTGCATGAGTTCAAAGCGATCAACGCGTAGGGGCACCCCTTGCGGGTGCCCTTTTCGACATGCAAACCACCTTTGAGACATTGCCTTGTTCGGGCCCCCGCAAGGAGCGCCCCTACCCTTCCATGGTTGGAGCAGTGGTTCAATGACAACGCATTTTTCCGAAATGATGTTGGTGAAACATCATCGCACCCTTCAGCACCAATTCCTCCCTACATCATGACCACCATTGCCCTGGCCCTGAGCGGCGGAGCCGACAGTTTGTTGAGCCTGGCCCTGCTCAGGGAACAGGAAGCCCATGTCTTTGGTCTGCACGCCTTTTTTCTCCCACCCACCCCGAAAGATCTCGAACGGGTCGAGACCATGCAGGCCCACTGCCGGTCACTGGGGGTGCGGCTCGAGACCATCGACCTGAGTGATTCCTTTGAAACGCGGATCATCCAACCATTTATCCGTGCCTACAAAAAGGGCAAGACCCCCAATCCCTGCGCCTGGTGCAACCGGGACATGAAATTCGGCCTGCTCCTGAAAGCGGCCAGGCGCCTCGGAGCCGACAAGCTGGCAACCGGGCATTATTGCCGGGTCATGACCACTCCGGACGGCCCCGGCCTCTTCCGGGGAACGGACCCGTCCAAGGACCAGAGCTATTTTCTTTCCCTTGTCTCCGGTCGTGCCTTTAAAAATATTCTCTTTCCCCTGGGCGAGTGGTTCAAGAAAGACGTCCTCCCGGCCCTCTCTCGTCGAGGTCTCGAACCGGTCGGGGGTGAAGAGAGCCAGGAAATCTGTTTCATTCCCGAAGACTACCGCACCTTCCTGACCGAGCGGGGCATCTCCCTGCCCGGCCCCGGTCCGGTGATGACACGGGAAGGCAAACGGGTCGGGACCCATCAGGGACTCTGGCGTTACACCCAGGGACAGCGCCGGGGGCTGGGGATCGCCTATGCCCACCCCTTGTACGTCCTCGACAAGGATATTAGGATCAATACCCTGATTGTGGGCTCAAGGGAGCAACTCTGGGCCCATGCATGTACGGCGGCCCATCCCAACGTGCTTGTCCCACCGGCCCTGTGGCCCGAAGAACTTCTCGTACAGACCCGCTACCGCCAGCGAGCCGGCCGTGCACGGGTCAGGCTTGTGGGCCAAACTCTGGAAGTCGATTTTCTCACCCCTCAGGAAGTCCCCACCCCCGGTCAGGTACTCACGGTCTATTCCCAACCGGGCCGGGTCCTTGCAGGCGGAATCATCCTCTGAAAATAGGGACTTCGGGGATTTCTCGGTTTGCGGTGGATCTATTGTCTTTCTTGGCCATTTCAGCTAGTTCTTGTTTTCATTTTCACGTTTTCCCCACCCTCTACCCCTGACAATCATGCCCTCTTTCATCGTCTATCTGCTGACTCCTTTTGCCTCATTGGGAAGGTTGATCATCGACATTCTGAACGCTTGCGGGGCCTATGCCATCTTTTCTCTTCAGGGAGTGGTGAAGATCTTTTCCCTGCCGTTTCAGTTTTCCAAAATCCTGCAGCAGGTCTATTTCATCGGGGCCAAATCCGTATCCATCATCGCCCTGGTCGCTTTGTTCACGGGCATGGTTCTGGGGCTGCAGCTCTACTACACCCTGACCCAGTTCGGTTCCGAAGGGGTTCTTGGTTCGGCCGTGGCCCTCTCCCTGGTCAGGGAACTGGGTCCGGTGCTCACCGCCATCATGATCACGGCTCGGGCTGGATCGAGCATGACCGCTGAAATCGGTGTCATGAGGATCTCCGAGCAGATCGACGCCCTGGACACCATGGCCATCGATCCCATCCGTTTTCTCATCAGTCCCAAGGTGGCGGCCTCCCTCATCTCCTTTCCGCTGCTCACGGCCCTGTACGACGTTGTCGGTATCATGGGCGGCTATATCGCCGGGGTCGTGCTGCTCGGTCTGAACAAGGGCATCTATTTCTACCGGGTGGAATCCAGCGTGGTCATGCAGGATGTCACCGGCGGGTTCATCAAATCCATTGCCTTTGCCTTTCTGGTCTCCACCATCTGCAGCTTTCAGGGGTATTTCACCCACACCCGCCAGGGCGGGTTCGGAGCCAAGGGTGTCGGCATGGCCACGACCTCGGCCGTGGTCATATCCTGCGTCTGGATACTCATAGTCGATTACATACTCACCTCATTCCTTCTGTAACCACCCATGCCAACACCACTTGTCGAATTCAAAAACGTCACCAAACGTTTCGGGAACAGAACCATCCTCGACGGGATCGATCTGACCATCCACGAAGGCGAGATCACCACGATCATCGGCAAAAGCGGTGTGGGTAAGAGCGTTTTCCTCAAACACATCATCGGACTGCTCACGCCCGATGCCGGAGAAATCCTGTTCATGGGACGCCCTCTGGCCTCCATGAACCGCAAGGAACGCCAGGCCATGAAACAGCAGTGCAGTTACATGTTCCAGCACAATGCCCTGTTCGATTCCCTGACCGTGTTCGAGAATATCGCCCTGCCCCTGCGGGAGAAAACCAGCCTCCATCCCCAGGTCATCGCCGGGAAGGTGAATGCAAAAATGGAGCAGCTGGAACTCGGAGAGGTTGGCCACAAATACCCGACCCAACTCTCCGGCGGCATGCAGAAACGAGTCGCCCTGGCCAGGGCCCTGATCAATGATCCCAAAATCGTTCTTTTCGACGAACCCACCACCGGCCTCGACCCGATCAGAAAAAACGCGGTCCTGTCCATGGTCGCCCACTACCAGCAGCGGTTCAATTTCTCGGCAGTGCTCGTATCACACGACATCCCGGACGTGTTCTATATTTCCGATCGCATCGCCATCATTGACGAGGCCAGGGTTCTGTTTCAGGGATCTCCTCTGCAACTCGAGCAGACCAGTCAGCCTGTCATCGACGAGTTTATCCACAGCCTTGAGAATTTGAAAAACGATCTGACCGGTCTGTGTACCAAAAAACGGATCATCGACGATTTCCGACAGGCCCAGAAAAAATATGCCGAGCAGAACATCCCGTTTTGTATTCTGACCATGCGCATGCATGGTCTCGCTACCGTGACCGAACGGATCGGCGCCATTGCCACCCACCATGTCATAGAAAAATTCGCCCGCACGTGGAAAACCATCCTCGAGCGCGACGTTCGGGTGGCACCCTATGACCGCCGGATTGCCGTGGGAATACTTCCCGACATAACCCCCCAGGAATGCGAGGAGATCGCCACGACCCTCGCGCAGGCTCCACGCAATGGACACAACCTGTATATCGCGGGGTTCCGCAACACCGATGTCACTGCCATCCTGCAGATGGGGTGCGCCCTTGGGGATCCCGAAGAAAGTCTGGACAGATCCATTGCCCGAAGCACGGCAAACCTGATCACCGTGACGGCTGTCTCATGCTCCGGCACCCAGTACTCGAACAATACCGGCTGAAGCACGTGCACCCAGCAACCGTACCCATACGGCGATCGTTTTCTGACCGGCTTGTCACCTCATGTGGTGACGAGCTCGCAGGCCGGTCATCCGGGATACACGAGTCCGTCACGATCATATGCACACGTACGGAATCCAAAACAGATTTGGTTCACATTGCAGACCACGGCTTGCAACACAGGCCGTAACGCCCAGGAGGATCCCTTCATGTCATCATCCATGAAACGCTTCAAACAGGAATCAGTCGTGGGCATCTTTTTTATCATCGGATGCCTTTGTGTCGCCTATCTCACTGTCAAACTCGGCAAAATGGAGCTCCTTGGCGGTGATTACTACACCATCAATGCCAGATTCACCAATGTCAGCGGCCTCAAGACCGGCGGATTCGTCCAGATGGCCGGGGTTGCCATCGGTCAGGTCGAGACTATCAAACTGGACACGGAAAATCAGGTCGCCCTGGTGTCGCTGAAGATCCAGAAAGATGTTCCCATCGACGAGGATGCCATTGCCTCGGTCAAAACCAGCGGCCTCATCGGCGACAAGTACATCAAGATTTCCCCGGGCGGGGGACTCGATCCCATCACCGAAGGGGGAATCATCGTTGATACGGAATCCACGGTTGATTTCGAGGAATTGATCAGCAAGTACATCTTCGGCAAGGTGTAACAATACCGCTCTTTATCACCATCGGACCAATACGACCACGAGGTACTCCGACCATGCCACGCGTCTTTCGCATTCTCTTTGCCTTTCTGGTAGTCTCCGTACCGGTTTTCGCTGCCACCGGCCCCATGGACCATGTCAAAGCCAACGTGAACCGGGCCATCTCCATTCTGACCGATCCAACGTATAAAAATGCCGACAAAAACCATCAGCAGGAGATGCTGGTCCAGGTGGGAGAAAGTCTGTTCGATTTCAACGATGTCACCCGCCTTGCCGTGGGCAGGTACTGGAAATCCTTCACCAATGAACAACGCCACGAATTCAGGGACCTTTTTTCCCAACTTCTGCAAAAGATCTACATGGACAAAATCCAGTCCTACAACGGCGAACCCGTGGTCTTTGACAAGGAAACCATGCTCTCGCCCACCAAGGCCAAGGTGAATACCTACATCCTGTGGAACGGCAAGGAAGTTCCTCTGGACTACATGCTCCGGTTCAAACACGATGAATGGCGGGTGTATGACGTGATCGTCGAGGGGGTCAGTCTGGTCAAAAACTACCGATCCCAGTTCGATTCCATTCTCTCCAAAAACCCGCCCAGCGTCCTTCTCGAGCAGGTCAGAAACAAGATCGAACAACCGGCCGACGAAAAATCATGACTTCCAAACGACTCCGGTTTCAGCCCTCCTCTACGCCGGTACCACCGTGCTTCCGTGCCCTGCACTGTGTCCTCCTGGCCTGTGCCCTTCTGTGTTCGGCCTGCGGAGCGAAAACGACAGCGCATCTGCAGGCTCCCGCTTCAAGAGACTCACAATCGTCTTGTCAGGCACCGGATACAAGCCCCGTGGTCATGCTTGCGTCTCTTTCCGAAACGACCGCATCCGATGCGTCCGGTGCGACCGACGAGGCCTGGGACAATGAATGGGATGACCAGCTGGATGCAGATTACGCCGACCTGGAAGACGACTACGCCACCGCGGATACCGCCCAGGAGAAATCACGTATCGCAGACCCGCTGGAACCCTTCAATCGGGTCATGTTCTCCATCAACGACAAACTGTACTTCTGGCTGCTCAAACCCACGGCCACGGTATACGCCTCCGTATTTCCCCAGCAAATGCGTACGGGCATCTACAATGTATTCGACAACCTGGCCTTTCCCATCCGATTCGTCAGCTGTTTGCTCCAGCTCAAACTGGAGAGAGCCGCCAAAGAAGTGGGAGCCTTTGCCATGAACACCACCTTCGGCATCGGGGGCCTGGTCAAGATTTCCGAGCATATCGAACCACTCAAGGACCTCTCACCCGAAGATCTGGGTCAGACATTGGGCCATTACGGCATCGGAGACGGATGCTACATTGTCTGGCCTGTTTTCGGTCCTTCGACCCTTCGTGACACCACCGGAAAAATCGGCGAGTATTTTCTCAATCCCGTCAACTATCTGGATGATTGGAAAATCCGCTGGGCACTCAAGGGCGAGGAGACAATCAACTACTCATCCCTGCACCTGGGAGATTACGAAGACCTCAAGGAAGCGGCATTTGACCCGTACGAATCCCTCAAGGACTTTTACCTGCAGTATCGCCGCCATCTCTCCCGTCAATGATCCCCATCTCCCCCTTATGCGCAAAAAAAAACGCTGTCTCTTTGAAGAGGCAGCGTTTTTTGATGTCGTTTTCGGCTGGATACGAAGGGATCAGTCGTTCTTTTTGCCGGCAAGTCCCAGCTTGGCGACCACGCGTTCGGCAGCCTCGCGGGTGAACGACGACTCGTCCAGCGCTTCTTTGCGGCCGCTCTCGATGAGTTCCAGGGGAGCGTTGTGCAGTTCCCTTCCCGGCGTGATTTCATAGGCCTTGGCAAAGGAATCCGTAAAATACATATCCTGGAAGCCAATGAACTTGAGGGCATGGGCCGTGGAATCGAGAATGGCCAATTCTTTGGGTTCCAGCAGTCCGGCTTCCTTGGCCTTGAGCAGTCCGGCAAAGCACTCGCCGCCCTGGGTGCAGGCGATGTGGCCGTGCCGGTTGACCCGGAGCATGCCTTCGATGATCTCCTGCTCCTGAACCTGAACGACGTGGAAATCACCGCCCAGCTTCTCGTACCGGTCTACCAGAAATCTGACCCTGGGAAAGGAGACCGGATTGCCGATCATGGCAGCCTGAGCCACACTCGGCTGAACCTTGACAGGAGCATAGGTCCGCGCATCCGCAGGCTGATCATAGTATTTGAACACCGGATCGGCATGGGAAGACTGAACACCGATGATCTTGGGCAGTGCATCGATCACCCCCAGACGGTGCAGTTTCAAAAATCCGGACATGACGGCCGTGACATTCCCGGCATTGCCGATGGGCACGAATACGGCCTTGTCCGCCATCTGCCAATCATACCACTGGGCCACCTCGTAGGCATAACTCTCCTGGCCGAGGATGCGCCATCCGTTCTTGGAATTGAGCAGCGCCACCCGGTAATTGTCCGCCAGGTACTCAACCACCTTCATGCAGTCATCGAACACCCCGGGGACTTCCAGAACCATGGCGCCGCTTCCTAGAGGCTGGGCCAATTGCTGGGGAGTGACCTTGCCCTTGGGCAGCAGCACCACAGATTTCAGGGGATCACCCACATAGGAGGCGTACAGGGCAGCAGCTGCCGAGGTATCTCCGGTGGACGCGCAGATGGTGATCACATGCTCCCAGCCGTGCTTGCGGACCAGATGCTTGAGATAGCTGAACGCGCATGCCATGCCTCTATCCTTGAAGGAACCGCTGGGATTCTGACCATCGTTCTTGTAGGCCAAAGGCTGGCCCACATGGGCCTCGAGCTCAGGGGAAGCATGGACGATGGGGGTATTGCCTTCCCCGAGATAGATGATGTCCTCGGGTTCGAGCACCGGGGCCATGAGCTCGTAGAACCTGAAAATCCCGCGTAGAGCGGTTTCCTTGGTGGCGGCGCGTGCATCGAAGACCTCCTGCCACCCCCGGCCGTCATGCTGTTCGGCCAGACTCTCCAGCGAGGTGTCTTCCAGAAGAAAGACCCCGCCGCAATCGGGACAGGTGTAGTAGAGTTCATCTATGGGATACGTGGCACCACAGGAAAGACACAGGTAGCGCATCGTTCCCCGGTAGGAAGGAAATTCTTTGTTTTTGTTCATGGCGGATGCGTAAAGGGCTGGAAGATTCAAAATGCGAATTGCAGTGGACTGATCGAGACGATGAACAGATCAGCCAGAACACCGAGCAGAAAGACCATGGCCACCACGCCGTTCAGGGTGAAGAAAGCCATGTTCACCCGGCGCATGTCGGTGGCCGATATCAGGGTATGTTCAACAAGGAGGATCACGGAAACAAGTCCCCATGCGGCATAGTAGATCCAGCCGGCCCCCTGGAGCCAGCCGGCCAGGCCGAAAAAAAGTACCGTGTTCACATGGGAGAACGTGGACAATGCCAAGGATACCGGAAGTCCCAGCCGGGCAGGGGCAGAAAAAAGTCCATGCTCTCTGTCAAAGTCCGCATCCTGACAGGAATACAGGATATCGAGCCCGGCAATCCAGAAAAGGACTCCAAGACCCAGCACCACCGGAACCGGAACAACGGTGGGATCATAGGCGATCCAGCCCGCAATGGGAGCCAGAAAATGGACCGTGCCCAATGCAAAGTGGCACAGCGGGGTGAAGCGCTTTGCAAAGCTGTAGCAGGCCGACCAGATAAGGGCAAAGGGAGCGAGCAGAAAACACAACTCGTTCAACCCCCAGCATGCGCCCCAGAATCCCAGAGCACAGAGGAGAAGAAAAACCTTGGTCTGGAAAGGGGTTATGTCCCCGGTGACCAGGGGACGATCTTTTGTTCTCGGATTGGCCGCATCGATGGACGCATCCGCCAACCGGTTGAATCCCATGGCAAAGGATCTGATCAGGACCATGGCCAGGGTCAGGAGAAGGAACACCCTGGTTCCCGGCCATCCCCCTGCCGCCCAGAAGACACCCACATAGGCAAACGGAAGGGCAAAGATGGAATGTTCTATCTTGATCATCCGGGCAAGGACGATCATGGCCCGGAAGGTCTGTGACAACCATTTCTTGAGATCGAGTCGCATGAGGCGCTCTCCTGACATTCATGGATGGCGGGAACGCCTTCATAGGCAGGCGCTCCCTCGTGGCGATACGTCACCGCACTCGTGATTATTTGGCGTAGCCCACGGCCCGCTTTTCCCGAATGACCGTGACCTTGATCTGACCGGGATAGGTCATCTTTTCTTCGATTTTCTTGGCCACGTCCTTGCAGAGGAGGTAGATTCTGTCGTCATTGACCTGCTCGCAGTCGACCATGACGCGAAGCTCGCGTCCGGCCTGGATGGCATAGGCACGGTTGACCCCGTCGAACCCGGTGGCGATACCCTCGAGCTCTTCAAGGCGTTTGACATAGTTTTCCAGAAGTTCCTTGCGTGCACCCGGACGGGCACCGGACAGGGAGTCCGCAGCCTGGACGAGGACAGCCAGCACGGTCTTGGGAGGAACGTCCTCGTGATGGGCCGCGATGGCATGAACAATTTCCTTGGACTCCCCGTATTTCTTGGCCAGGTCGGCACCGATCTGGGCATGCGGCCCTTCGACCTCATGGTCGACGGCCTTGCCCAGGTCATGGAGGAGCCCGGCCCTCTTGGCCTTCTTCACATCCATGCCCAGTTCGGCCGCCATGACTCCGCACAGGAAAGCAACTTCCAGGGAATGATGGAGGACATTCTGGGAATAACTCGTTCGATAATAGAGCTGACCGAGAAGGCGGACGATTTCCGGATGAATGCCGTGCACACCGACATCAAAAGTGGCCTGCTCGCCGATTTCCCGCAGCTTGACATCCATCTCCTGCTCGACCTTCTGGACGACATCCTCGATCCTGGCGGGATGGATGCGCCCGTCACTGATGAGCCGCTCGAGAGCCTGCTTGGCGATCTGTCGTCGCAGGGGGCTGTAGGCCGAGAGAACCACGGTCTCGGGGGTGTCATCGATGATGAGATCGACGCCCGTTGCCGCTTCTATGGCGCGAATGTTCCGCCCCTCACGACCGATGATCCGTCCCTTCATGTCCTCGCTGGGGAGCTCGACCGTGGAAACGGTCTGCTCGGAAACATAGTCTCCGGCGTAGCGCTGAATGGCCGTGGCCAGAATCTCCCTGGACTTGCGCGTGGCCTTTTCCTGAGCCTCGATCTCGATGACACGGATCATCTTGGCGGCCTCGTGGCGGGTCTTGCTTTCGATCTCCGTCATGATCCGCTGCTTGGCCTCTTCGGCGGTCAGACCGGAAATCTGCTCAAGCTTGCGCTCCTCTTCAAGGACCATCTCCTCTAAATGCTTGGCCTTGTCGCTCAGAGACTGCTCCTGCTTGGCCAGGTTCTTTTCCGCGCTGACCAGCTCACTTTCGCGTCTGGTCATGGATTCCGTCTTGCTCTCCAGGCGTTCCTGCTTTTCCTGAATCCGGGTCTCGAGCTTCTTCACTTCCCGTTCCCTGGACTTGATATCATCTTCCATCTCCTTTTTCTGACGAAAGATTTCATCCTGCCCCTGGAGAAGGACCTCCTTTTTGTGCGCAATAGCCTCCTTGCGCGCTTCGTCAAGAATCTTTTTGGACAGATCCTGGGCGTCGTTCTCTTGTTTTATATACAATTGTCGCTGAACTATAAATCCTATACCTGCACCGATGCCGATACAGATAAAGGCGGTAATGATGATCGAACTGAGCATGACAGCCCTCCGTTGACCTTCTACGACCGATCTTTTGTACCAAAGATCCCTCGCGAAGATTTATGATGATGCCTCAAGATACCCTTTGAGGCTTGTGTGTGTTGGGATAAACAAATGAATGCGTCCGAGGTACCCAATAGGTACAAGAGACAGCCAAAGGATACACACCCGCGAGGGTGGTCCGTGGGGAATGGAGAAGGTGGCAGAAAAGCCATGAAGAGGAGATGCGAACGGCGTCACCGTTCAAGAAATGGACAGATTACCCGGGAAGCCGTGTCATGTGTCAATTTGAACCTCTTATGAAGAGGTGGGCGCCTCCCCGACCCATCAGGCTTCCCGCATCGGTGGCGGGCATGCACACAGCAGTCGGCTTTGGCTCCCTAGACATCGTTATTGGCTCAAAAATAACATACACGATCACGAACTTCCCAGGAAATCTCACATCTACAAATCATTCTGATTGATACTATCTATCTTGTATAACAGCTGTTCGAGCTTTTTCTCAAGCTCATGCAGCCGATCAGTACGTTGCAGAAAGTCATCAGCAAGGCTCAGTGCCAGCACAACCAGCAGTTTTTCCTTGCTCAGATTCCGCCCCAGTTCCGATAGGGGTTGAAACCTCTCCTCCAGAAGTAATCTGGCCTTTTCCACTCTCTCGGGACTCGCGTCCGTCTTAAAGGATGTATCCAGACCAAGCAGGCTTATCCTATACCCAGCCATTCCTAGTCGAGGTTGACCTCCTGAATCCTGCCCAGAAGGTGTTCTATTTTGGCAAGTACGGCTTCTTTGCTCTGCCGTTCCTTGTCGAGTTGATCCCTCAGGAGCATGTTCTCGGCCTCGAGGGTTTCCTTTTTATCGATCAGCGTTTCGATCTTTCGGGTAAGTTGAGTCAGTACTTCCATATGTTTGGTATGTGTTGTCGCGGCTCGGGCAAAATCAAGCCATCTCATCTTTTCAGATTTTTTTGTTTTGCCCGGGCTATGCATAGTGTTTCGTCAGGTACGTCTTTGGTTACCACCGTTCCGGCCCCGACAAGAACAGCGCGGCCGATCCGGACCGGGGCAACAACCGATGTGTTGCTGCCAATGAAGGAATCGTCACCGATGTAGGTGGTATGCTTGTTTGTGCCGTCATAATTGCAGGTGATCGTCCCGGCACCGATGTTGACCCCTTTTCCGATGATGGAATCACCTATGTACGTCAGGTGGCCGGCCTTGCTCCCTTCGCCCAGAATACCCTTCTTGATCTCGACGAAATTACCGACCCTGGAGTCCTCTTTGAGGACGGCCCCGGGCCTGAGACGGGCATACGGACCAACCGAACAATCTTTTCCAACCACTGATTCATTTATATGTGAAAAGGAATGCACTTGGCAACCATTTAATTGACTGTTCTCGATCCTGCAATGTGAATGTACCCTGGTGCCGGACCCGAGTACAGAATCACCATAGATTTCACAGGGCCCGGTGATGTCCACACCCGGGGCCAGATCGACCTTGGGACCTATGCGAACCATCTCCCTGTTGCGGATGATCACACCCCTGTCGATCCATCCCTGAACGATCTCCGGACAGAGTCGGGTTTCCGCATCAACGAGTTCCTGGGGGGTATTGATCCCGAAAAGTTCAGGACCTTCTCCCTGTTCCACAGCGACCACCCGCATGCCGCTCGTACACGCCAGATCCACCAGTTGCGTAATGTAGAGCTCGTTCTGGGCGTTGTCATCGGTCAGAAGAGGCAGAAGCTTCTCGACGGCATCGACGCGCAGAAAATAGATCCCCGAGTTGACTTCGTGAATTTCGTCTCCGGGATCCATACACTCGAAATCCCGGGCTTCCACAATGGCCCGGACGCTTCCGTCGGCCTTGCGCACCACACGCCCGTAGCTTCCGGGATCGTCCATGACAATGCTCAAAAACGCGAGGTCCGCATTCTCCTCGATGCTCTGATTCACGAGATCGATCAGCGCCTCCTCGGGTACGAACGGAGTATCACCGTTGGCCACGAGCAGATAGTCAACGCCGGATTCTCGAATGGTGGGCCAGGCAACCTGAAGAGCATGGCCTGTACCCAACTGGGGTGACTGCAGAATGAAACGATCCCTCTCCCGCGGAAATGCCGATTCGATTTCCTCATGGGCGAAACCGACAATGGTCCAGACCCGATCATCGAACAAAGGGTTCAGACGCAGGTACACGTATTCCAGCAACGGGGTCTCGAGAATGGTCTGAAGGACTTTCGGACGGGTCGAGTAGAGCCGGGTTCCCTTTCCCCCGGCAAGTATCAACGCACCGATGGACGCATCGAACATGATCTGATTCTCGCTATGGCTGCAACTTCGCAAGGCCTGTCATCCTGAGACCTCCGGAGTTCGTGTTGACAAAATATACGCACCAAAACTTCATGAAATAAATTAACTTCTCAATAAATGAACTCCCTTGCCCTGTCCACAAAAAAAGGGACGAGCCTGACGGCTCGTCCCTCTGATTGACGCTTCGTGTACCTTGGAATCTACATACGACAGGTTCCTTCGGCTACTGCGAACTCACGACAACGCACCCGGTGCATGGACCGGACAAGCTGGGCCTGGGCCCGTGCGAAATCGACTTTTTCCTTCTGCTGGGCAATACGCTGTCCTGCCCGATCAGCTGATTTCCGAGCACGCTCGATGTCAATCTCTTCGGCCTTTTCTGCAACTTCAGCAAGTACAGATACTTTCTCGGGAGACACCTCGGCAAATCCGCCGGCAATGAACACATAGTGTTTCTTGCCGCCTTTTTTGTAATAGAGGCTCCCGATGCCAAGAGCTGACAGAAAAGGTATGTGATTGGGCAAAACGCCGAATTCACCATTGATGCCCGGAGCACCAACGTACTCGACGTCTTCACTGAGTAACTTCCTGTCGGGAGTCACTATCTCGAAATGGATCGTGTTAGCCATATCAACTTACCTTTCTGGTCAAAGGTTCTTACATTTCCTGAGCGTGTTCAACAGCCTCTTCAATGCCGCCTACATAGTAGAAAGCCTGTTCGGGCAGATCGTCGTAGTCACCCTCCAAGATACCCTTGAACCCCTTGATGGTGTCTTCGAGCTTGACATAACGACCGGCCTTGCCGGTGAACTGCTCGGCCACGAAGAAGGGCTGCGAGAGGAAACGCTGCATCTTACGGGCACGGGAAACAGTGAGTTTGTCATCATCGGACAACTCGTCCATACCCAGAATGGCGATGATATCCTGGAGGTCCTTGTATTTCTGGAGGACCATCTGAACTTCACGGGCAATACGGTAATGCTCTTCACCAACAACCAGAGGATCCAGAATACGAGAGATGGAGTCCAGAGGATCAACGGCCGGATAGATACCGAGCTCGGCAATCTGACGGGAAAGAACGATGGTTCCGTCAAGATGCGAGAAGGTGGTTGCCGGAGCGGGGTCGGTCAAGTCATCGGCAGGCACGTAAACGGCCTGGACCGATGTGATGGAACCCTTGTTGGTGGAGGTGATCCGTTCCTGCAGAGCACCAAGGTCGGTACCCAGAGTGGGCTGATAACCAACAGCCGAAGGCATACGTCCGAGCAGTGCGGACACCTCGGAACCGGCCTGGGTGAAACGGAAGATGTTATCGATGAACAGCAGCACGTCCTGGTTCTCTTCATCACGGAAGTACTCGGCAGCAGCCAGAGCGGTCAGGGCGACACGAGCACGTGCTCCCGGAGGTTCGTTCATCTGGCCATACACCAAGGCGGCGCGTTCCAGAACTCCGGCGTCCTTCATTTCGTGATAGAGGTCATTTCCTTCACGGGTACGTTCACCAACACCTGCGAACACGGAGATACCACCGTGCTGCTTGGCAATGTTGTTGATCATTTCCATGAGGATAACGGTCTTGCCGACACCGGC
>CAYWJL010000013.1:0-14778 GCA_964458145.1 uncultured Desulfovibrionales bacterium
GGAGTTTCAAAGCGCCCGGAACGGGGCAAGCCGGCCATGAGAACAAATCAGCCCTTGCCCGCTTCCCCCTCCATGGACTTTTTCTTCCAGTCCGGATACTGTCGGATCAGTCTTCATAAAAACCGGCATGTTATCAAAGCGCTCCCTCTCATCCCCTGACCGACAAAGGACTCCCATGACCTCCCCATCCATTGTCACCCATTCCTGTCTCAAATTTCACGGCAATTCCTGGAGTACCATCCAAGACATAGTTCCGAGGGAAATCCGTATCGATCTGGTATGGCACGGGAAACAGGCGACCTTGTGGACCTTCCCCCATGCCCCCGACGTTCTGGCACGTGGTCACGCCCTTGTGGAATGGTGTCGACCCGACGAAATTCCTGCCATCGATGGTGTCGACCATACCACCTACCACCTCACGCCCTCCCCTCGAGAGTCTCCGGCCGTTCGCTCCGGATTTTCTCCCATCCGCCCCGAGGAGATCCTGGAGGGCATGGAACGTTTCTTTTCCCGGGAAGGGCTGTGGGAAACCACCGGGTGTTTCCACAGAATGGCCCTTTTTGACCCGAATACCAACACAATCATTTGTTTTGTCGAAGACATCGCTCGCCATAACTGTGTCGATCGTCTTGCAGGCTGGTCCGTACAATCGACCTGCCCGCTGGTCGACAAAATCCTTCTGTGCTCCTCGCGAGTGACAGGGTCCCTCATGGGCAAAATCGCTCGTGCGGGTCTGCCCATGGTCGTGAGCCGATCCGCAACGACCATGGCAGCCATTGAACAGGCGCAGCGAAACGGCATCACCCTGGCCGGATTCGCACGCGGCAAACGGTTCACCGTATTTTGTGATCCCCATAGCCATGTTCGTGTTTCAATGGCATAAACCGTTGTCATCTTCCCCTTGTTCTTGAAAAACTTTTTTCCTATCATGCATACAAAAACACATTCGGAAGCAGACATACAACCGCCAAGGCATACCCCCACATGAAACACGATTTCTTCAACGTCATCTCGACCCGGGCCTTTTTCGACCACATGAAAGCTTTTCCGCCGGTCGGCCACGAGCGTATCGATTGCAGCAACGGCCTGGGCCGGATTATCTCCGACGACATCGAGTCTCCTGAAAATCTTCCCCTGGTGAACCGATCCTCGATGGATGGGTTCGCGGTGCACGCCCAGGACACCTTCGGTGCCAGTGAATCCAATCCCGCCTATCTCGAGAAGAGCCTCGACCTCAGAATCGACGAACTCGCCGACACGCCCCTCGGCCACGGCGAATGCATGGGCATCACCACGGGAGGTACCCTTCCCGCGGGGAGCGACGCAGTGGTCATGGTCGAACACACCCAGGAACTCGGGGCCGGCACCATCGAAATCCGCAAAACCGTGGCACCGGGAAACAATGTCATGCTCGCGGGCGAAGACGTGGCCAAGGGATCGACCGTCCTTTTCAGAGGCAAACGGCTTCGTGCCCAGGAAATCGGCATGCTGGCCGCACTGGGCATCACCAATGTCAGCGCGTTCAAACAGGTCCGGGCCGGGATCATCTCGACGGGCGATGAACTCGTCGAAGTCCACGACACCCCCAGGCCGGGCCAGGTCAGGGATGTGAACACCTCCACGCTGGCCTGCCTCCTGGACAAGGTGAACGCCCTGACCACACCTTACGGTCTGGTCAAAGACGACCTCGAGAGCATCGTGGCCATTCTGCAACAAGGCCTGGCCGAAAACGACGCGTTGTTCATCTCCGGGGGTTCCTCCGTGGGTACGCGGGATCTGACCATCGAGGCCATCCTTTCCCTGCCCGATTCTAAAATCCTGGCCCATGGGGTTTCCGTGAGTCCCGGCAAACCGACCATCCTGGCTTCCGTGGGCGGCAAGCCGATCATGGGTCTGCCGGGCCAGGTCACTTCGGCCCAGGTCATCATGCTCATTTTCGGCTGTCCCCTCCTCGATCATCTCGGCGGCAACATCCGAGCCTTCGACACGTCCCGGCGTCCCCGAATCCCCGCCCGACTGGCGACCAACGTAGCCTCGAAGCAGGGACGAGAAGACTATGTGCGGGTCGAACTGCAACCGGCAGCAAACCAGGACACTCTCCAGGCCATTCCCAGAACCGGCAAATCCGGTCTGCTCAAGACCCTGGTGCATTGCGACGGCCTGGTGCGCATCCCGGCGGCAAGCGAGGGCCTGCTCGCCGGAACCGAGGTCATGGTCTGGATGATTTAAAAAAACGAAGTGCGCAGGACTCAGTGCGCAGTGCGCAGGCCGGGGTTTTCGGACATGCCTCGTTCGGGACGTGATCCGGAAGTTTGCAACCTCGCCGGGATAATCTGTGCATGCAACACGATTTTCTGATCGTATGGCTCAAATCGCAGCGACCCGAACCACTCGCATTTTCCCTGCGCACTGTGCACTGCGTACTGCGCACTCATAACACTTTTCCGAGGATTTCTTCATGGAACGAAACATCTACCTCGACCTGATGACCATTCCCGATGCCATAGCCAAAGTGACCGCAGCTCTGGACAGGGAGGCACTGATCCGCAAAGAGACCATTCCCTCCCACGAAGCGGTCGGAAGGGTGCTTGCCGAAGCCGTGTACGCCAAGACGTCTTCTCCGACCTTCCATGCAGCAGCCATGGATGGGATTGCGGTCAAGGCAACGACCACCTTTGCGGCCAGGGAAGGAAATCCCATCCGTCTGGCAAGAGGCAGGGACTACATCCCCGTGAACACCGGCAACCCCCTGCCCGAAGGCTTCGACGCGGTGATCATGATCGAAGACGTTCTCGAGGACACGGACGAAGGCGTATGTATCGAAAAGGGAGCCTTTCCCATGCAGCATGTCCGGCGCATCGGGGAGGACATTGTGGCCACGGAACTTCTCCTTCCCCAGAATCACACCCTTTCCCCCTATGACATCGGAGCCCTGCTCAGTGCCGGAATATGGGAAGTGGCGGTCTGGGAACCGGTACGCATGGCCATCATTCCCACGGGTGACGAAGTCCTTGATTTCACGACCCGCCCCGCACCGAAACCGGGCCAGGTCATCGAAAGCAATTCCCAGGTCTTTCTGGCCATTGCCAAGGCCTGGAATTGTGCGACACAACGCGTCCCGCCCGTTCCGGACAATCCCGATTCCCTGAAAAAAGCCATCGAGCAGGCCGTTGAAGAAGGGGCACATGTGGTCATTGTCGGAGCGGGTTCCTCGGCAGGAAGCAAGGACTTCACGAAATCGGTGATCAACGAGCTGGGAGAGGTTCTGGTCCACGGCATCGCGGTCATGCCGGGCAAGCCGTCCATCCTGGGAACGGTGCGGGGGAGACTGGTGGTCGGAGCTCCGGGATATCCGGTCAGCGCGGTGGTCTGTATCGAAGAATTGCTGGGAACCATCGTGGCCTGGCTTTCCCGGGCCCGTGTCTGGGAGCGCCCCGAAATCACCGTGGAAATGGCCCGCAGGGTCCCGTCCAAACTTGGGCTCGAGGAACGGGTGAGGCTGGCCATCGGCAAGGTGGGCGAAAAAAACGTGGCCATTCCCCTGGCTCGGGGAGCAGGGATGATCACGACATTGACCAGGGCCCACGGAATAACCTCCATTCCGGCGACCAGCGAGGGGGTGGAGCAGGGAGCAACGGCCAGGGCACGTCTCCTGGTGCCTGAAAACGAACTCGACCGGACCCTCCTGGTCATCGGCAGCCACGACAACACCGTGGACCTTCTGGCCAACGGACTCATGGGGCTGGAAAACCCGCTCTATCTGGCATCCAGCCATGTGGGCTCCATGGGCGGCCTCATGGCTCTGAAATCCGGATCGACCATGGTCGCGGGTGCCCATCTCTTCGACCCGGAAACCGAAGACTACAATTTCCCTTTTATCCGCAAATATCTTCCGGACATGGATCTGGTCGTCGTCAACCTGGCCATTCGTCACCAGGGATTCATCGTCGCCCCGGGCAACCCGCTGGCAATCTCGGGCCTGGAGGATCTCATCGCCAAACAGGCCCGTTTCGTGAACCGCCAGCGCGGGGCAGGGACCCGTATCCTCTTCGACCATGCCCTCAAACAGACCGGCAAATCCCCGGCGGACATCGTGGGCTATGCCTGCGAAGAATTCACGCACATGGCCCTGGCCGCCAACGTGCTCACGGGAGCAGCCGACTGCGGTCTGGGCATCTTTGCCGCAGCCAGGGCCCTGAACCTCGATTTCGTCCCCCTGGCCCGGGAGCGGTATGATCTGCTCGTTCCCAGAACCCATTTCGACGACCCCAAGATCCAGACCCTTCTGGCCCTGATCCGGCAGAACGCCATCAAGGAAGAGATCGAGGCCCTGGGCGGCTACGCAACCACGCTCACGGGAAGGATCATGGAACCCGGGCAGGGACTCCCATAGGATAACGACATCATGAAAAAATACCGCCCATCATCTCTTGCCCTGTGGCTTGTCCTGACGATCGTTGCCGCCGGTGCATTCGCCTGTAACGGCAGCAAACGTGCCGCCGATCCGGACAAGCATCCTCCGGGAGTGTCTGCCACAGAGGTGGTCTTCGGTTCCTCTCTGCCCCTGACCGGCCACGCCAGCTATCTGGGCCGTCAGATCTGTGTCGGCTCCAAGGCGTTCATCAAACACATCAACGAGCAGGGCGGCGTGCATGGTCGGCAGATTCGTATCATTACCTATGACGACAGCTACGACCCCCCCAAATGTCTTGCCAACACGCAGAAACTGATCATCGAGGATCAGGTTTTCAGCCTGTTCTGCTATGTGGGCACACCGACCACGGTCAAAATCATCCCCCTGGTCAAGGATGCCCGGATTCCACTGATCGGCATGTTCACCGGGGCCAATGCCCTGCGCGTGCCCTTCAACAAATACATCATCAACGTCAGGGCCTCCTACTACCAGGAAACCGAAGCCGCCGTGCAGCACCTGGTCAAGGACCTGGGACTCACGAAAATCGCGGTCTTCTACCAGTACGACGCCTATGGATTCGACGGACTGACCGGAACGGAACTGGCTCTGAAAGAATTCGATCTGGCTCCTGTGGCCAGGGGATCCTACATCCGGGGCACCATGGATGTGGAGGAGGGCCTCGATCATATCGCGTTGTCGGGTGCCGAGGCGGTGGTCATGATCGGAACCTACGATCCCTGTGCCAAATTCATCCGTCTGGCATCGGCCCGGGACTTCAACCCCATTTTTTACACGGTCTCCTTTGTAGGCGCCGAGGAGTTCGCCCGGCATTTCAGCCCCAAGAGCCGGGAACGAATCATCATGTCCCAGGTGGTTCCGCCCGTGGCCGGTCCGGGAACCGAACGCCTGCTCGGGGACGCCACGGAATTCACGGAGCTCATGGCCAGATATTTTCCGGACAACAAACCGGATTTTGTGGCCCTTGAAGGCTACATCAACGCCAAGGTGCTGGTTGAAGCCCTCGAGAAGGCAGGACCCGACCTGACCAGGGAAAAATTCATCGCCGCCATCGAATCCCTGCAGGATTTCCATCTGGGCGGGGACACGGTCATCAATTTCAGCCCCACGGACCACCAGGGCATGGAACGGGTCTATTTCACCAGGCTGGTCAACGGCACGTTCGAACTCTTTGACACCTGGCCCGAGTTGCTCGACTACCTTCCGGGAGAGCAACCATGAGACCCCCCTCGCTCGCCATGCGCATCTCGCAACAGATCAAGGAGTTTTCCCACAAAAGCCTGAAAAACAAGATCTTTTTTTCCATCCTGGTCGTCATCCTGATCATCAGTGCGACCATCGCTCTCCTCGCCCGCTGGATTCTGGTCTCAAGCCTCTCCTCGGAACTCCAGCTCCGCGGCATCGCCATCGCCCACAGCATCGCCGAACGTGGCGGGGGCTATGTCCTGGACAAGAACTATCCCAAACTCCTGGCCCTGATCTTCGACGAAGCCACCCTGCTCGAACGTCAGCACATGATCAATTACATCTATGTGACCGACCGGGACAACGAGGTGCTCAGTCACACCCTGTCCAAACCCTTCCCCGACCAGATGGCCCGGACCAACCAGGTCCCTCCGGACAGGGACCACAACGTCGTGCTCATGGATTTCGACCGCCACCCGACCTATGACATCGCCGTGCCCATCAAGGAGGGAATCTACCGCATCGGCACGGTCCATGTGGGGCTGAGCAAACAGCACATGGACAACCTGGTCTCCAAACTCAGGATCACCTTTCTGGGATTCATTTCAGCGGTCATCGTGATCATCTTTCTCATCAGCCACAAGCTGGCTCAGAACATCACCCGCCCGCTGACCAGACTCACCAGCATTTCCGACGAAATCAGCAAGGGGAATTTCGACACGAATATCGAGCTCGACATCGGAGACCGGGCAGGGGGATGGGACGCATCACAATGCCCGGCATACAAGGACAGCAATGTCCCCTGCTGGCATTTCGACGATCAAACCAGACTGGGTGAGCGTGATCACTGCGACGATGTCCTGCACAATTGCAAAAATTGCGTTTTCTACCGCAAACGCCAGGGGGACGAGGTCCTCCAGCTGGCCGACTCGTTCATGAACATGGTCTGGAGCATACGGCTGTACCGCAAACGCCTCCAGGAATCCGAGGGCAAGTACCGTTCCCTGTTCGATAGCGGCCCGGACCCCATCTTTGTCGTGGAAAGCGGTACCTACTCCATCCTCGACGCCAACCGCAGAAGCGAAGAGATATACGGATTCGGCAAGAAGGAACTCATCGGCACCTCATTTCTGGATCTGGGTCAGGAACAGACCGGAGAATTCAGCAATCTTTTCGAACAGAACGACCAGACCTCCGACTATGTCCAATTCGCCAAGATGATCCAGTACAAAAAGAACGGCTCCCCCTTTTACGTCAACGCCCATGCCTGCCCCATCAGCTACAAGGGCAAACAGGCGATCATCGTCTCGGCAACGGACATCACCGAAATCATCGAAAAGGACGCCCAGCTCATCCAGGCGAGCAAGATGAAGACCCTGGGCGAGATGTCCGCGGGCATCGCCCACGAGCTGAATCAGCCTTTGAACGCCATCAAGATGGGCAGTGAATTCCTGGAAATGTCCCTGGAAGGCGACCGGGACATCCCCAAGGACCTGTTCAATCAGGTCGCCCTGGATATCAGCCAGCAGGTGGATCGAGCCACAGATATCATCAACAACCTCAGGGCATTCGGCCGGAAATCAACCCTTTTCAGGGAACGTATCGACATCAACAAGCCCATCGAGGGCGTCCTCTCCATTGTCCGGCGTCAGTTTCTCCTGGAAAAAATCGATTTCGACCTCCACCTGGAAACGGATCTCCCGCTCATCGTGGCCCATAATAACCGTTTGCAACAGGTCTTCTTCAACCTTATAACCAACGCCAGGGATGCCATCCTCGAAAAGAAACAGAAGACAGCCGAGGATCTTTCCGGCAGGATCGAGGTGACCACCGGCCGGGAATCCAGTCGAGTGGTCGTCAGGATCGGAGACAACGGCATCGGTATCCCCGACGAGGTCATCACCAGTATTTTCGAACCCTTCTTCACCACCAAGGAAACAGGACAGGGCATGGGGCTCGGGCTGGCCATCACCTACGGGATCATCAAGGATTACAACGGTGATATCCAGATCCAGAGCACGCCCGGCCAGGGAACCGATTTCACCATCTCCTTTCCCGTGGCCGAAGAATTGGAGACGAATGCATGAACAATACAATCCTTGTCATCGATGACGAACGACCCACGCTCAAGATGTTCGGCCTGTTTTTGAGCGTCTACGGCTACGACATGCTCACTGCGGAAAACGGGGAAGAAGGCATAGAAATCTTCAGAGCCGAAAAGCCGCCCATCGTTCTGACGGACATCAAGATGCCGGGCATGGACGGCATCGAAGTCCTCCGCCGGATCAAGAAAATCGACCCCTCCACCGAAGTCATCGTCATCACCGGTCACGGGGATATGGACCTGGCCATCGAAGCCCTGAACCTCGATGCCACGGACTTTCTGAACAAGCCCATCCAGCGCCACGCCCTGGAGCAGGCCCTGCAGAGGGCCCGGGAACGTATCGACATCAACCGTTCCAAAAAGGACGAAATCACCCTGGAAGGCCATGACACCTACGCGGTCATCGTACTCCAGGGAAACATCACCTCCCAGTCCGAGCCCTTTCTCCTGGAAACCTACAAGCAGGCCATAGCCCTGAAGAAAAACAAGCTCATTCTCCATTTCAGCGAAAACGCATCCATCAACGGTGCGGGGATAGCCATTCTGACCCAATTGCTGCTGGACAGCGAAAAGCAGTCCATCCCCGTGAGCATTTCAGGACTCTCGGAAAATTTCCGCAAGGTTTTTTCCCTTGTGGGCATGACCAATCTGGTGACCATCTACGATACCATCGAAGAAGCCGCACACGCGTAATTCACAGGAGTTTGTATGTTCATGCCGACCGTACGGATCATGACCGTGAGCATGGTCCTTCTCATGACCTTTGCTGCACCGGCACACGCCCAATCCACGATCGAACCCGGTAAACGTTTGCCGCCCATTTCCTTTACCTGTCCTACCGACACCGACGACACCGCCTATCTCGGCATCGACGCATCCACCGATTTCGGCCTCGCCGATGTTCAGGCTGATCTGATTTTCCTGGAAATCATCGGCGTCTACTGCCCCCAATGCTACAGACAGCTCCCCCTGTTCAAGCAGCTGCATGCCCGCATCCAGCGGGGCAAACTCAAGAATCGCGTCAAGATGATGGCCGTGGCTGCAGGGGGCAACGGCCCCGAAGTGGAATTGCTCGTCAAAACACAGGATTACCCCTATCCGGTTCTCGAGGACGCGGACTACACCGTCCACAAGGCACTTGCAGAACCCCTGACCCCCTTCACCATGCTCCTCAAGCCCGACGGCACCGTGCTGTTCACCCATCTGGGACTCATCGAGGATATCGACTCCTTCTACAGGACCATCAGAAAACTGGTCCCCTGATACATCCGACATGACCCCCAACGGCAACGATCCTCACGACGTGATGCAGGCTCCCCACCCTGCCGACCCCGTAAACGAAAGGATAGACAGGCAGCTTTTCTATCTCACGTCGTTCTTTCATACCTCCCGGGAGCTGGTAGGCCTGCGCCAACCAGCCAAAATCATGGAGAAGTTCCTGCTCATGGCCATGGGTCCCATGGGCGTCTCCCAGGGGGTTATCGGCATGGTGGACCGGGAACGCCACACCGGAAAAATGGTGGGACGCAATATCCCGAATCAGGACATCCTGCATCTCCAGGAAAATCTCGTCCACCTCCAGGATCGCCTTGACAGTCTGAGCTCCACGGACAAATCCGAGGGCCCGTCGATCCCCTTTTTCGGCCTCCATAAAACCACTCTGGGCTCGAAACTTTTCCCGTTCAAGGTCATGCTCGTCATTCCCTGGTCCATCGATGACCGGTATCAGGGATTTCTGGCATTCGGGGAAAAGATCACCCATGAAGACTTCACCCCGGACGAACGCTACATCCTCACCTCCCTGGTCCCGACCCTGACTGCGTCTTTGGGGTCGGCCATCCTCACCAGCCACGTGCAGCAGCTCAACAACGAACTCAGTCAAAAGAATGAACGGCTGTCTGCCACCGTGGCCCGTCTGGAGAACAAGGAAAAGGAATTGGACCGAGAGGTCCTGAAACTTTCGTCCCTGAACGAGGTGAACACGGAGCTCAGGTCCCTGGATGATCCGCAAACCATCCTGCACTCGTTTCTCCTGCACGTTCTCGGCACCCGCTGGGCCAGACAGGGATTCATAATCCTGCTCAACCGGGACGACAAAACGGTTCTCCAGACCCAGCGAGGATTCTCCTGGACCGATCTCACCCTCGAGCAGGCTGAAAAGCTCCTCTTCTGCGGTCTGTCCAACCTGAGCACCAAGACACTGGAACCTCTCACCTGCGGGCAGATTCACGATCCGTCCTGCTTCAAACTGCTCCCCTTTTCCTTTCCTGCACCCGAACAGGCCCACCTGTTCGTCCTCGACCAGAAGACCATGGGGATCATCGGGTTTTCCCACTTCCACCATGACGCCACCCAGGCCGTGGATGATGAAGAAACCTTCCAGGCCCAGATAACCAGCTTCATGGTCCACATAAAAAACGTCCTCGCCTTTGGAACCATCACCCGACTCAACCGGGATCTCGAGCACAGGAACACCGAGCTCCAGACGACCATTGACGAGTTGACTCAGGCCCATCAGACCATCGACGTGATGGAAAAAACCCGGGAACGGATCAGGCAGACTCTGGAGAGGGAATCCCATCGCATCCAGCGGGCCACGGGACTTGATTTCGTGCTCATCCTGGTTGTGGCCACACTGCTTGGGCTCCTGTTCAACTTCAAGAGCCCTCGCGGCATCTCGGTCATCCCCCAGGAATGGACACAACCCAAAGTGGCCGAGGTCAGCCTGGAAGAAGTTGTCGCCAACAAGGAAACCGGCAAGGCGCTGCTCATCGACGCTCGACCCCAGGAATTCTTCCGGCTCGGCCACATTCCCGGGGCCATCAATCTCTCTCCCGCCCTGTTCGAGGTCATGTACCCCATGTTTCTGGGCAACGAGGAGCTGGAGCGACCCATCATCGTGTACGGCAGGACAGTGAGTCGGCATTACGACCAGGATATCGCCTACAGGCTGGGGTCCAGGGACCACGAACAGGTCAGAATTTTCATCGGAGGACTCAACGAATGGCAACGCAGCGGCTACCCGGTCTCCCCATGACCTGGAGCGAACGACTCCTCGCCCTGGTCTTCAACCGGTACATCGCCTTTGTTCTCAGGCTCTATATCGGGGGGATCTTCATCTATGCCAGCCTGAGCAAGATCAGCTACCCAGCCGATTTTGCGACCAATATCGCCAATTACATGATCGTTCCCTACTGGGCGGTCAACCTGTTGGCGGTGATCATGCCATGGCTGGAACTCATCTGCGGCATCCTGCTCATCGCCGGGGTCCGATCCCGGGCCGCCATCATGATCATCGGCTCCCTCATGCTCGTGTTCACCCTGGCCATCGGGATCAATCTGTGGCGGGGAACCGCCATCAGCTGCGGCTGCTTCCATGCGGTGGAAGACCCCATGAGTGTCACGACCCTGCTTCGCGATCTCATGTGGCTGGCCATGTGCGGCTACATCCACTTCTTCGACTCCTGGCTCCAGCTCGACCGGACCCTCATGAACCGGCTCCGCCAGGCCGGGGCCTGAACCGTGACCTCCCCCCATGCAATGAGGTTGCCCATCCCGTGACACAAGCCTCCTCTTCTATGGACATCACCATTCCCTTCCTGTAAGTTCTGTCAGGTATCACTCAATCCGCCATTTCTTCAGCGATCGATATCCTTTGTGCTCCGCCCCCGAGGGCTGCCGCACATTGCGTGTTTGTCCGAATAGATACAGTGCTCATTTGAGCCCTCGACCTTCTGAAGCACAGCAGCGGACTCTCGCATACCCCCTGCGAGGCTGCCCCCGACGAACATCCTTTTACTACCAATTGAACCATAGCCAGACAACCAACCTCTTCACAACAAGGAGAACCCGCATGAAAACACTGGTACTTTCCCTGGCCCTCGTTCTGGGCGTCGCCCTGTCCGCCTCCTCTGCCCTGGCCGGACCGTCAGGCAAGGTGGTCATCTTCCACGCCGGAAGCCTGACCGTACCTCTGGCCAAGATCGAGAAGGATTTCGAAGCCAAATATCCCGGTGTGGACATTCTGCGTGAGGGCGGCGGGTCCACCAAGATGGCCCGACTCATCTCGGAAGTGGGCAAGTATGCGGACATCATGGCCTCGGCCGATTACAAGGTCATCGACAACAACCTCATCCCCAAAAATGCCGATTGGAACGTCCGCTTCGCCACCAACCAGCTGGTGCTCTGTTATACGGACAAAAGCCGGTATGCGAACGAGATCAACGCGGACAACTGGTACAAGATCCTTCAGAAAAAGGACGTGGTCTGGGGCCATTCCGACCCCAACCTGGACCCCTGCGGGTACAGAAGTCTCATGGTCCTCCAGCTGGCCGAGAAGTTCTACGGGATCCAGGGATTGTACCAGAAGCTTCTGGACAACCGACCCATGAAGAACGTCCGGCCCAAATCCGTGGAACTGGTCAATCTGCTCAAGACCGGCAACATGGACTATGCCTGGGAATACCTGTCCGTGGCCGTGCAGCACGGCCTCAAGTACGTCACCCTGAACGACCATATCAACCTGGGCAACTACAAGTATGACAACTTCTACAAGACGGCCGAGGTCAAGGTGACCGGCAAGAAGCCCGGCACCTGGAAGATCAAGAAGGGCCAGTCCTGCACCTACGGCATCACTCTCATCAAGGAGAGCACCAACAAGGAAGCGGCCATCGCCTTCCTGCAGTACATGCTCGATCCCGAGGGCGGTCTCAAGGTTCTGAAGGACATGGGCCAGCCCCCGTTCATCCCCTGTCGCATCGCCGACCAGGCCGAATATGACAAACTGCCTGCAGCTTTGAAGCCTTTGGTCGAGGTCAAGAATTAGGGCAGTCTTTCTATTGCAGCCGATCATGGCTTTTTTGCATTGCCTGTCGTAGGGGCACCCCTTGCGGGTGCCCTTGCCCCTTGCGGGTGCCCCTGCGTCACAAGGTAATCATTGAGAAGGTCCATCGCCCGATTCCGCCCGAAAAGGGCACCCGCAAGGGGTGCCCCTACGGCCTGCCCCGAACCGCATTCACTGCATCGATGCCCATGACCATCAAAACCAGCTCCTTTTCCTGGCTGCTGATCCTGTTCAGCCTGCCTCTCATCGCCCTCATCGTCTTTCCCCTGTCCAAGATGGTCTTCACGCCCACCTGGGCCGCCCTGTGGGAAAGTCTGAACGATACGGTGGTGCTGGAAGCCATCGGCCGCAGCCTGGGCACCTCTTTGGCTGCAGCCCTTATCTGCTTTGTCTTCGGTACTCCCCTGGCCTATCTCATGGCCAGACGTGATTTTCCGGGAAAGAGCCTGGTGGAGGCCATCATCGACCTGCCCATCATGATCCCCCACCCTGTCATCGGCATCGCCATCCTGAGCCTGGCCGGGCGCAACCATCCTCTGGGACGGTTTCTGGCCGACATGGGCATCGAGGTCATGGGCACCCTCACCGGAATCATCGTGGTCCTGACCTTTGTGGGCATGCCCTTTTACATCAACACGGTGAAGGCCGGGTTCGAGGCCATTCCCACACGATTGGAAAACGTTTCCCGCAGTCTGGGGGCCTCCATGGGAGCGACCTTTTTCAGGATCACCTTCCCCCTGGCCTGGCGGAGCATGGTGCTCGGGATGATCATGTGCACGGCCCGGGCCATCAGCGAATTCGGGGCCGTGGTCATCGTTGCCTACCATCCCATGACCGCACCTGTCCTCATCTACGAACGATTCACCGCCTACGGACTCAGATATTCCCAACCGGTTTCCGTATGGCTCATCTGCGTGTCCCTCCTCCTTTTCGTGGCCATGCGCCTTGTTGCCAGACCCAAGCAGGAGATGACATGATCGAAATTTCCCAGCTGCACCTGACCCTGCCCGGATTTTCCCTCGAGGACATCGATCTGACCATCGACCGGGGAGACTTCTTCGCCCTCATCGGCCCCACGGGAGCGGGCAAGTCCCTGATCCTGGAAAGCATCCTGGGCATGCTCCCCATCGACCGGGGAACCATCTCCCTGAACGGTACGGATATCACGAACCTGCCGCCGGAAAAACGGGGTCTGGGTATCGTCTATCAGGACTTCGCCCTGTTTCCCCATCTGAACGTGCGCAACAACATCCTCTACGGGACCGCCTTTCATGATCTCGCCCGGGACAAGGTCGAGAACCATCTTGCCTTTCTGGTGGACACATTGGGGATCAGTCATCTTCTCCACCGTAAACCCACAACCCTCAGCGGCGGCGAAAAACAGCGGGTGGCCCTGGCCCGGGCCCTGATCCTGGAGCCAGCAGCCCTGCTTCTGGACGAACCCCTGTCCGCCCTGGACCCGGTTTTGCGCGAGGATATCAAGGACCTGCTCAGGTCCATCCACCAGGAACTGGGAACGACCATGATCATGGTCTCCCACAGTTTTTCCGACGTCTTTTATCTGGCCAACAAGGTGGCTATCCTGAAAAACGGGCGTATCGCCCAGCAGGGATTGGTCGACCACGTCTTTGACCAGCCCAACTCCCGCTTCACCGCAGGATTCGTGGGCATGCGCAACATCCTGGACGCCACCATAGAAGCCGACAAGGCCCGGACACAGGGGCCCACCGTGACCCTGTCACCGGGCAGCGATCCCAGGGCCCGTTTCCTGGCCATCCGCCCCGAGGACATCTGCCCCCTGCGTGTCGGACATAACGGATTCGAGAACACCTTTTCCGGGACCGTCACCAACATCGCCCACCAGGGATTCTATTTCGACGTCTGGCTCGACGTGGCCGGGCTCAAACTCCAGGCGGTCTGGGACAAACATTTTGTTCTCGACCAGAACATCGCACCGGGCCGGACCGTCGATATCGGCTTCCACGCCCCCCAGGTCCACGTTTTGCCGGGATGAGGAACTCTTTTTTTTGGGGGGCTGCGTCTTCCACCCTTTTTTACCATCCCGGACTTTTGCATCATCCCGGACTTTCAGTCATCCCGCACTTCGCGTCATCCCGGACTTTACGTAACCCTTAACCCTTAAACCTTAAACCTTCCCCCTTACCCCTCTGATCTTTTCACCCAAGGAACCATCCCATGCCCATCGCCATAAGC
>CAYWJL010000014.1:0-13227 GCA_964458145.1 uncultured Desulfovibrionales bacterium
GGCTGATGGCGTGCAGATATTGGTGTCGTTCATCAAATGGTCGGGGCTGCGGTTGCTGATGCCGGGTTGTGAGGATCTTCGGGAGCGGGGGTGACAGGTCGGCGTCGGAGACACTATGGAAACCGTTCAAGATCCCGGCCTGCGCCGGGATGACGATGATCACCGGCCGACCATTCGACTCCAGTCCACAAACGGCAACTCTCCTTCAGAATCTGATATTGTCTTTGCCTTTCTCCGCGCCCCTGCGCCTCTGCGCGAGAACATGTTTTTCTTCATCCGGTTCCGATGCCCGACTCCATTTCATGGATACGGTCGATTATAGCTGACTTTGTGACAAGATCGTGTCATACAGCCAGAAATTTGCATCGTGGATGAAAGCAAGCGTCGTTACAAGCGGCCTGGCCGCTTGCACAAACCGCTCTTTCGACGGTCTCCCCCTCAACTCCCGGGAAAACATCATGAAAGACATGTTCAATCATCCCCGTCCCTTCTATGTTCTGGCTTCCATCGAAATGTGGGAACGGTTCGGCTACTACGGCATGCAGGCGTTGCTGGTCCTCTTCATGGTCAAGGAAATGGGCTTTTCCGATGATCTGGCGGACAATACCTTCAGCGCCTTTGCCGCCCTGGTCTATGCCTTCATCTGCCTGGGCGGCTGGCTGGGGGATTCCATGCTCGGAGCCAAACGGACCATGATCGTGGGCGCGGTGTTTCTGGCTGCCGGGTATGGTCTGCTCAGCATCGATTGCAAGCAGTACATGTTTCCGGCTCTGGGGATCATCATTGCGGGCAATGCCCTGTTCAAGGCCAATCCCTCTTCCCTGGTCTCCAAGCTGTACGGAGCCGACGATCCCCGTCTGGATGGGGCGTTCACCCTCTACTACATGGCCGTGAATGTAGGTTCCTTCCTGGCCATGCTCGTGTGCCCCCTTTTGGCCCGACTCCTGGGCTGGGGCGTGGCCTTCGGGCTTTGCTTCGCGGGCATGCTGCTGGCTCTGGTCCTGTATTTCGTGTTTCGCGCAACCCTGCGGGATATCGATTCCGAGCCGGGTTTTCAGCCACCCTCTCCCAAATCCCTGGCACTGGTACTGATCACGCCTGTGGTCATCGCCGCTGTTTCCTGCATCCTGCTGACCCACCTCACAGCCGCCCACCTGGTGCTCTACCTGGCCGGTCTGGTCGTTCTTCTCTTCTTTGCCAACGAGATGTACAAGGCCGATTCCAATGAAAAAGTCAGGCTGGTTGTCTGCCTGATCCTCATCGTTGAAGCGATCATCTTTTTCGTGCTCTACCAGCAGATGCCCACCTCCCTCAACCTGTTTGCCATGCGCAACGTCGACCTGCAGATTTTGGGATTCATCGCAATGGAACCCGCTTCCTTCCAGGCCCTGAACCCCATGTGGATCATGCTGTGCAGCCCGCTTCTGGCAGTCGTCTATACCCGCCTCGGCGAACGAGACATGGACTTTTCCATGCCCGCCAAATTCGCCCTGGGTATGGTATTGTGCGCAACGAGCTTCCTGGTGCTGGGGTTTGCGGCGGCCTATGAAGCCGACGCCCAGGGCATGATCAGCGGTAACTGGCTGGTGGGCAGCTATCTCCTGCAGAGCCTGGGAGAACTTCTCATCAGCGGCCTGGGCCTGGCCATGGTTTCCAAACTGGCACCCCAGCGGAGCATGGGGTTCATGATGGGGCTCTGGTTCATGTCCCAGTCCCTGGCCATGATTCTGGGCGGCACCGTGGCCACGGTGGCCAGCGTGCCCGAAGGACTCACCGATGCGGTCAAGACCCTGCCCATTTATGACAAGCTTTTCTGGGAAATCGGAGGAGCCACCCTGGCGGTTTCCGTGATCATGATCGCTGCTGCCCCCCGGTTGACCCGGATCATGAACAAGGCCCTCCACGAATAGTTTTCCGTTCGTACCTGTCCCGGCACAAAGGCCGTCACACCCCTCATACGGATGTGACGGCCTTTGTGTTTTTTTACGGCAAATCAGGGCAGGCACGGGGGCCTGCCCCTACATATTTTTATAACACTTGACATTGACAGCTTTGGTGATAAAAAAATCACGTACCCAACCTATCGGCCGCGTTTGGGGCAGGGGCTCTGCAGGAAGACCCCGAGCATCTTCTGCCTGGCTGGCTGCGGCCGAGATGAAACCGACGAGGAATCCCATGTCTCCGGAAAAAACCGTATTTACCCTCGACGACTTGTGCGCCCTGACCGGGATGGTCAAACGGACCGTGCGTTTCTATGTCCAGAAGGGGCTGGTGGATCGCCCGGAAGGGGTCAAGAAATCAGCCTATTACACCCGAACCCATCTGGAGCAGCTGCTGACCATCCGCAAATGGAAGGAGGCAGGTGTTTCGCTGGAGAAAATCGGCGCCATCATGCGCCGGGCCGGCCCGGGGGGCGATCCCCTGCCGGTACACTCCGAGCCGAGTCCCGGAACCGTCGAGGTCTGGAGCAGAATCTTTCTTGCACACGGGATCGAATTGCTGGTCGACCCCTCCAAAGCCGCTCTCACCCCGGAACAGATCCGGACTCTGGGACGAGAAACGGCGTCACTCATCGCAACCATGCAATCACAGGGAGGAGAATAATGTACATCGCAGCCCAGGCACCACGACTTGAATCGAAAAAGTATGGCAACCCCTGTCTGGTCGGGGTGAACATCGAGGCGGATTTCGAGGACCTCCTGTGCACCACCCGGATGACCCAGCGGTATGTGAACCCCACGTCCAGAAATATCGAGGCCGTGTACACCTTTCCCCTTCCTCTGGACGCGGTGCTCCTGGATCTGGAAGTGGGCATCGGTGATCGACGGCTCAAGGGCCGGGCGGTTCCTGTGAGCCGGGCCCAGGAAGCCTATGAGGAAGCCATTGTAGAGGGACAGAAAACCGTGATGCTCGAAAAAACAGGCACCGGGCTCTACACCATGAACATAGGCAACATCGGACCCGGCGAGCATGTGGAGATCGTGGTGGTGTTTGCCGAACTCCTTGTCTGGAAAGGAGAACGAATCACCTACACCCTGCCCCTGACCCTGGCACCCAGATACGGTGATCCCGCAGCCGCAGGGCTCAAACCCCATCAGGTGCCCACGGTGGATTCCATGGTAAAACGCCCCTTTTCCCTGCGTCTGCACCTTCGCGGACTCCTTGCCGAAGCGCACCTCGATTGCCCCACTCATGATCTCGGGGAGGAAGAAACAGCCAACGCCCGCGTCCTGACCCTGGGTCATGCCGAAAACGCCATGGACAGAGACCTCATCGTTCACTTCTCCACCCGTCCCCGGGACTACGCCCTGTGCTCCAGGGATCACGACAGATATGTGGTCCTTGCCTCCTTTGTCCCCACCCTGAAAAAGGATGGTCACCGGGAAAAACCCCAGGCCAGGACCGTCAAGATTCTGGTGGACTGTTCCGGGTCCATGCTCGGCGATTCCATGACTCAGGCCCGGGAAGCGGTCTTTCGGATTCTCGACCGCCTGGAGCCGGAAGATCATTTCTGTATCGTCCGGTTCGGCAGTCATGTGGACAGGATCTCGGGAACAACTTCGCTCCCGGCATCACCCGAAAACATCGCCCGCATGGTCGAGCTGCTGGAGACCATGGACGCGGATCTGGGCGGCACCGATCTGGAAAAGGGGCTCGATGCAACCATGGCTGTTTCTTCGCCGTCCGGCATGTCCCGGGATATTCTGCTCATCACCGATGGGGAGGTGTGGGAGACGGAAGCCATCTGCCAGAAGGCCCGCAACAGGGGGCAGCGGATCTTTTGCGTGGGGGTGGGTTCGGCCGTTGCCCGGGACGCCCTGGGCAGGATTTCGGCCATCAGCGGGGGTGAGGCCGTTTTCGTGTCTCCGGCCGAAAACATGGAAGGAGCCATCTGCGACCAGTTCAAGCGCATGACCACGGCTCCCTTCCAGGCGGCCCTGCTGGGGTTCGGGAAAAAACGTCCCGTGGAGAAACTTCCCGATCCCCTGCCGACCATTTTTCCCGGGGATACCGTGCACATGTTCGCCTGGTTCGAGACGGAACCCCCGGCAACATGCCGGCTGCAGACCTTTGTCCATTCCGGAGACATGCGCACCAATGAAGCCGATGTGGTCATGCTCCCCGGCGGTTCGGACATTCTTGCCCGCATGGCGGCCCGGAAAATGATCGATTCGGGGCGTCTCTCCCCCAAGCAGGCCGAGGAAAAGGCCGTGCTCCACAATCTGGTCACCAGGCACACCAACTATCTGGTCGTCGACGAACAGGGGGAAACCCAGGAGGATCTTCCGGATCTGGTCCAGGTGCCCCACATGCTTGCAGCGGGCTGGGGCGGTCAGGGACGTGTGGCACGTGAAGACTCGTCCTGCAGCTATTGCGAGTGTGCCATGATGGATATGCGCATGGACATATGTTCCTCGCCAAGCCCGAATATCATGTACTCCCGGAAAAAGGCCCGAATCAATTCTTTCGACTCAGATGCAGGCATAAGCGCCTTCAGGGAACGATTCAGCCCGCAAGCTTGTCTCGAAGGCTGGAATGGCCGGTTCACCCTGGCGGCCCTGACCCTGCTCGTTTCCGCCCATGTCATGCGAAACCTTGAAGAGCTGGTGGAGATGGAAAAGGACGAAACACTGATCGTTGCCTGTTTTCTGAGCGTCCTTCTCGATGCCCACCAGGGACGGGCTCTTCCCCGGCAGGTTACACGAAAAATACGCAAGGCCATGAAAAAATACCATCCCGGGGAGGCACTCATGGAGACGCTGCGCGATCTCGTTTGCTGAGATGAGTACGCAGTGGTAAGTGCGCAGTGCTGAGTACCCAGGGCGCAGGTCGGAAATTGCCGTCATCCCGGACGTGATCCGGGATGACGGCAATCAACAAAAAATTTGTCCTCCAGCCCCGCCCCCTGTCCTTCTCTGCGCCCCTGCGCCTCTGCGCGAAAACGTCTTTTCACGGCAGCCCAAAAGGTTCCGACCGGAGAGGATGCACGATCATTCCACCCTGCCCCACCGGCCAGACCACCTCCACGGCACCCTCCTTTCCCGTGGTCACCACCTCGACCCCGCGCTTTGCAAGGGACTCGACCACCTGCCCTGCCGGAAATCCGTACCTGTTGTTCCACCCGGCAGCGGCCACGGCCAGTCGCGGATCAACCCGGTCATAGAGGGGTTCCGACCAGCTGGAACCGCTCCCGTGATGGGGCAGAATCAGAACTTCCGCCCGAAGATCCGCATTCCCTGCAAGCAATTCCTCGATCCCCTGCTCCTCGATATCCCCGGGAATGAGGACCAATCCCTTTCCGTCCACAACGATCCGCAGCACCAGGGAACCGTCGTTTCTGGACATCCCCGCCACATTTCCCCGTGGATGCAGAACCTCCACGCGCACCCCATCCCCCATATCCATATGCATGCCCGCCCATGCCAGGTGGGTGGGTATGTGCCTGCGCTGCAGCACCTCTTCCAGGGAATCCCTGTCCCATCCGGCTGCAGCAGGCCGGCCGTTCCAGTAGAAACCGCCCACCTCACAGGTTGCAAGGGGATGGATGAGCCCGCGCAGATGATCGCAATCGCTGTGGGTCAGAAACACCTTGTCGATACGGGGTGGCCGTCCCCAGGTGAGAACCGGAGTGACCACGGCCTTGCCCATGTCGAAATCCCTGCTCCACGAGCCGCCCCCGTCCACGAGTAGCCGCCTGTTTCCCGGAAGTTCCACCAGAATCGCCTGGCTCATGCCCGTATCCATGACCAGCACACGACATGTGTGCGTAACCGAGGAAAGGTTCGCAACCATGGTCGGCATAACGAGCAGACACGATGCGCAGGCAACGACCGGCAGGCACCAGCGTCCATCTCCCTTCCTGCGCTTCCAGACCGCCAGGGCGACGAGAACCATGCCATAGAAGCCCAGCAGCTCGGGCCATGTCGGCCGAACTACCCGGATCATCTCGAGCCATCCGTTATCCCGTGCCGCCACAAGCAGATCGCACCATTGCCCCATGACATGATCGACCACAAGCAATGCCCCCGATCCCAGCCAGTGCATTCCGGGCACAAGGGACACGAAAAGCCCCACAAACCCCAGAGGAAGCAGGACAAACCCCAGCAGAGGAATCCAGATGATATTGTAGTACTGATGCAGGGTAAGCGTCCCGAAATTCCAGGCCTGAATCGGCAGGATGGCCACATTGGCCACAACGCTCACAACCATGATCATGATGCCGTAGACCAGGATCCGCTGGAAGACATTCCCCCCCGCCCAGGCAGCGAATGCGGATTGAACAGCCGGAACAACGAGGATGATCCCGGCAACGGCGAGCACGGAAAACTGCAGGCTGATGGAAAACACCTCTGCGGGCGACCAGAGCAGGATGATCAACACTGCCAGACAGAGCCCGTCCATGAGCACCCTGCTCCTGTTCATGAGAAGGAGCGCTCCCCAGGATCCGAACATGATCCCGGCCCGCATCAGGGAAGGCGTCCACCCGCCCAGCCACATATAGAAGAGCACCAGGGGGATACCCAGCATGACGGCGAGTTTCGGCCTGGGGATGACCAGATGAACCCCCGGCCAGAGTCGGCCGATCCCCCGGGCCAGCACCCATCCGAAAAAAACCATGAATCCCAGATGCAGGCCGGACAGGGCCAGAGAATGCACAACTCCTGCCCGCTGCAGCACCTCGTAGGTATCCCGATCCAGTCCGGACCTGTCCCCCAGCAGGAGCGCCGCTGTCAGCCCCCTGCCCTTTCCCGGCGGCACCACCGCCCGTATCCGGGGTCGCAGATTGCGCCGCAGGGATTGGAAAAAACCCGGTGATGCGGGCTCGAGGGAAAGATCCGACAGATCCTTGATATAGCTGCGCCAATACACGCCCTGGCGCGCCCAATAGACCTCCCCGTCCCAGCATCCCGGATTTTTCAGGGAATGGACGGGACGCACCAGGAGATCGGCCTGAAATCGTTGGCCGATACACGGAGCGAAATCGGCATGTCGTACCGACACAAGCAGGGTGCCCGGCAGAAGGCTATCCTTGTCGTCACCCACACAACGCACGTCACGGGCGAAGAGGTACAGCCGGTCGGCAAACCGCCACCGGACATCACGGACCAGGCCGGAGACGGTGACCCGCTCGCCCTCCCCGATCCACCCCTTGTCCATGGTCGGTCCTGCAGGAATTCGCAGCCCTGCGTAGGCAACTCCGAGCAAAGTGACCATGATGACCGGCACGATTCGTGGAGACGAACCGGAGCATCGGGCAAACACGAACACGAGCAGGACACCCGAGGCGGCCGGGAGCGGATACCCACTCCCCAGACATCCGGCCGCAAAAAAGACCAGCAGGACCTGCCAGGGCAGCAGGGAAGAGGATGCGGCAGATGATTGTTTCACAATTCTATGATACCGGAATTCCGGTCAAAATTGACAGATATCATTGTTTACACCCTGTAAAAAATCCTGACATGGAAGATTTATTTTTTGTTCCAAAACGTCTCAACAGGGGATACCAACACCTGCTTCTTCTGTGATTACAACATGTTCCTGCCGACACGACAGAAAAAACATTTTGGCACGGGCATTGCCCTTTGTTTGAAAAAGAGTGTAAGGCAGGCAGCGTTCAGCTCCTCGTTCCCCTCCGTCATGCATGCACGTATAGCGGAGTAAAGGTACAGCGCCACCCAACCAATACGAGAACGAAGTCATGCTGAACCCACATACCGATACGACGAACGAAGAATCGGAAAGAGGACAGGATATGAAACGCGAAGAAACAACACACGATGAAGCATACTATCACAATTTGACACGCAATCTCATCGTCAAAATGATCATCGCATCTTTTACACCGCTCATCCTGATAACCTTCATAACATCGTACAAGTACAACAATGCCTACAAATCCAAGGTCATTGCCCACATCCAGGAGCTTGTGGAGAAACACAAGCAGAATATCGATAATTTTCTGCAGGAAAAGCTGGCCAATATACTGTTTTTGTCGCGAACATGCAGCATTTCCCAGCTCGATGATGAACTCTCTCTGCAGGCGAAACTCGAACAGCTCAGAGAAGAGTACGGCCCTTTCTTCGTGGATATCGGTCTCATCAACGAACAGGGCATTCAGACCGATTACGTGGGTCCGTTCAAACTCGGGAGTGTCAACTACTCCCAGGCCGAATGGTTCAGGGAAGCCATGGCCAAGGAATACTACATAAGCGATGTTTTTCTGGGTATCCGGGGATTGCCTCATTTCATCATCGCCATCAGAAAATCCTTTGGGGAGCAGCAATGGATCGTCCGGACAACCATCGATTTCGTGCTCTTCAACGAGCTGGTCAAGAATATCCGTATCGGCAAGACGGGAAGAGCCTTCATTGTCAACCGAAAGGGTGAACTGCAGACCAAGCTGCAGGCGGATCAGCCCGATCCCGAGGCCATCCGGAAGTATATCCTGAGCAGAAACATTCCATCCGACGGCGTCGAGGTCTTCGAAGGGGCCTATTCCGCAGACCATCAGTCCATATACCTTGTAACCACGCTTAACAATGGAAATTGGGTCCTGATTTTCCAGCAGGATGAAAAGGACGCCTTTTCCGATCTCTATCAGACTCGCAATCTGGGCATCATCATCTTCTTCCTGGGCAGCTGCAGCATCTTTGTCATGGCCATCTTTCTCTCGCGCAAGATGGTTTCCCAGATCAGACGATCCGACCAGGAAAAGGAGATGATGAACGAACAGATCATCGAGGCCGGCAAGCTGGCATCACTGGGGGAACTGGCCGCAGGCATCGCCCACGAGATCAACAATCCCGTGGCCATCATGGTGGAGGAGGCAGGGTGGATGGGTGACATCCTCGAGGAAGAAGAGTTCAGGGAGAGCGAGAACTTCGAGGAATATCAGCGTGCCCTCAACCAGATCAAGAACCAGGGCATCCGGTGCAAGGAGATCACCCACAAGCTGTTGAGTTTCGCGCGGAAGATCGATTCGCGCATCCAGGACATCCAGCTGAACACGATCATCGAAGAGGTTGTGGGCCTTTCGGAAAAAAGGGCCCGGTACGGCAATGTCGAGATCATCAGCAATCTTTCCCCGGACCTGCCTTCGGTGCACATTTCCCCTTCGGAAATGCAGCAGGTCTTTCTCAACCTGATCAACAACGCCGTGGATGCCATCGATTCCAAGAAAGGCGGGACCATCACCATAACCACCCGTCTCGACGGCGACATGATCGTCGCGGACTTCGAGGATACGGGCTCGGGCATTGCCAGGGCCAACCTGCAACGGATCTTCGATCCCTTTTTCACCACCAAGGCAGTTGGCAAGGGGACCGGTCTCGGACTCTCCATCTGCTACGGGATCGTCAAGAAAATCGGCGGCGAGATTTCAGTCAATAGTGCCGTGGGCAAGGGGACGGTGTTTCACATCCGCGTCCCCGTAACCCGGCAAGACACATAAAGAGAGGAGGCGTATATGGCAACGACAGTTCTTTTGATCGATGACGAAGAGGGCTTCGTCCAGACGATGGGCAAGCGGCTCGGCAAGCGTGAAATCGATGTCCACAGGGCCTACAGCGGCCAGGAGGCTCTGGATGTCCTTTCGGGGACGAACCAGATCGACGTGGCCGTCCTGGACGTGAAGATGCCGGGAATGGACGGGATCGAAACCTTGAAGGCCATCAAGCAGGAGTATCCTCTGGTGGAGGTGATCATGCTGACCGGACATGCCACCGTGGAATCGGCCATCGACGGGATGAAGATGGGGGCCTTCGATTACCTCATGAAGCCCTGCGACATCGACCAGCTGATGACCAAGATCGGTGAAGCAGATGCGGGAAATAACCTCACGACAATCCTGGGATTAGGCCATGATACATGAACCATCAGGTGAACATATTGCCCTGTTACTCGTAGACGACGAAGAGGGATTCGTGAACGTACTGGCCAAGCGCATGGCCAGGCGCGGTATCGAGGTCACCGGGGTTTTGACGGGAACCGAAGCCCTGCAGGTGCTCCGCAAGAAGGATTTCGATATCGCTGTCCTCGACCTGAAACTCGAGGACATGGATGGGATCGAGGTCCTCAAGATCATCAAGAAAATGGCTCCGGATATCCCCGTCATCATGCTCACCGGGCATGGTTCGGAACAGGCGGCCGAAGAAGGACTCAAATACGGAGCCATGGATTATCTGACCAAGCCGTGTGACCTCGAAGAACTGATCGCAAAGCTCAACAAGGCCATCCCGGCCGGGAGGTGACAGCCATGGAACGAAACTTTTCCGTATTGATCGTGGACGATGAAGAGGATTTCCGGTCCACGCTCATCAAGCGACTGACCAGACGCAAGGTCGATATTTCAGGAGCTTCGGGTGGGGAAGAAGCTCTCTCGATGATGCGGGAACATCCCCGGGACATAGTGGTTCTCGATGTCAAGATGCCCGGCATGGACGGGATAGAGACCCTGACGGAGATCAAGAAGGTCTGTCCGCTTACCGAAGTGATCATGCTCACGGGCCATGCCAACATAGAAGCGGCACTGGAAGGGATGGAACTGGGAGCGTTCGATTATCTCATGAAGCCCACGGACATCGATGATCTTCTGTTCAAGCTCGAGGATGCCTATCACAAGAAACTGCTTCACGAGAGAAAAACCCTGCAACTCAAGAAGGAGGCGGACCGCAAAAAGACCACAGCATAAAATCAATCACATGTTCGGCAGAATATAACGTATCAGGAATCATCAAGGAGGATCACATGGCTTTTGGAAAAAGACTCTATGCCGCTCTCATGGCGGCAACAACGGCACATGCGCGTTGGGATTATGAAACGTCCATGTCCATATTGCACAACAAGAAAAAGATGCGGCTGCTCGCGTTCATGCTCGTACCGATCATCATTGCGTCCATCGCCTTCGCCGCTGCCGATCCGTCGGATCTCCCGAATATTCTCGGCGGCAAAAAGGCCTATGCCCCGGCCTTCTACACGCCCGGGATCTTCATAGCGTCCATGCTCATCGGACTCTGCGCCGGGCTCATCACCGGGTGCATCGGTGCCGGAGGCGGATTCATCATCACCCCGGCGCTCATGAGTGCCGGTATCAAAGGCATACTGGCCGTCGGTACGGACCTCTTCCACATCTTTGCCAAGGCGATCATGGGCACGACCATTCACAGGAAACTCGGCAATGTTTCAGTGGCCCTGGCCATCGCCTTCCTGGTGGGGTCCATGGGCGGCGTGTTTGCCGGCGGCATCCTGAACCGCTGGATCTACGAGCTCAACCCGGTCATGAGTGATACCTTCATCAGCATCATCTATGTGGTCCTGCTGGGTTTCCTCGGGGCCTACGCCCTGACGGACTTTCTCAGACTGCGCAATGCCGAGTCCAAACCGGCATCGGCTTCGGCAAAGAGTTCGACAGAAGGCGCCGGTCTCCCCGCCAAGCTGCAGTCGGCTGTCATTCCTCCCATGATCACCTTTGACGAGGACCTTTTCCCGGGCGGCAAAAAGATTTCGGCCTGGTTCGTGGCCCTGTGCGGTTCTCTGGTGGGCTTTCTGGCCGCCATCATGGGTGTGGGCGGTGGATTCGTGACCTTCCCCATGTTCGTGTATGTCCGTGGCGTATCATCCGTTACCGCGGTGGGAACGGATATCCTGCAGATCATTTTCACGGCCGGATTCGCGTCCATCAGCCAGTACGCCATCTATGGATTCATTTTCTATACCCTGGCCATGGGCATGCTCATCGGGTCCCTGCTGGGCATTCAGGTGGGTGCGCTCACCACCAAGATCGTCAAGGGAATCTACATCCGCGGCTTCTATGCCACGGCCATTCTCGCAGGTTTCATCAACCGTCTCTTCGCCCTTCCCGGCAAGCTCGGTGAAATGAAGGTCATCACCATTTCCGACAGCACCACGGCATTGCTGAACAATGTGGGCAATGGGGCCTTCTTCGTCATCATCGGTTTCTTTGCCGTCTGGGTCATCGGCAAGTTCCTCGGCAATCTCAAACTGCTCAGAGGGGAGGCATAGCCATGCTCGTACACGATAAAAAACACTTTTCAATGGGACTCATTCTGGCCGGGATTTTTTTCGGAGTGCTCGCGTACATGTTCTCCCCCTCGTTCATCGGAGCGCATGGGGAAAAGGTGAACGCCTTTCATGCATCCGACAACCTGTTCAACTCCATCGCCAAGGGGTCGACCAATTATTTTCCCCGGCTCAGGGATGGCAATGCAGCCTACAAGGGACATTCCGTCGACCTGACCCTCCATCTGGGGACAGCGGAACTGGCAGGCCAAAGCGCCCTCATTCTTCAGAAATCGGGCATCACAGCTCTGGCCCGGGACACATCGGTGGTCGTCAAGGGTGACCTGAACAGGGTCGTGAACCAGGCCATCGAAGACGCCGAAAACATGTTCAACAACAAGAGTGACGTCCTCGAAGCCAGATATGGCATGTCAGGGAAAAAAGCGCTCTTTGTCTGGTGGAAGACATTCAAGACCATGGACGTGGAACTCAAGCACGCCAAGGATTTCAAGGCCGCCAAATTCGTGTCCGAGGTAGTCAAGCGAGGCATCGAGGTCGGCTATAATTTCTACGGAGTCGTTCCCCAGAGCTCGTCCAGCAAGGCAGGTATGCTCGTTTTCTCCCTGACCTTCTATGTCGTCTACACCCTGCTGTGGGGTTTCGCCATCTTCTACTTCTTCGAGGGCATCGGATTGCAGATGAGCTCCGGGAGCAAGAAGGAAATGTAGTTTCACCGGCATCATCCATCAAAAAAAGGCACCGGACATCGTATGATGTCCGGTGCCTTTTTTAGTGCGTCGGTTTTTTCCTGACCCGCTTTTTGGGTCGACACGCGGCACATTCCGATTGTGTGACAGGGGGCCGGTGGGGAACCTTCCGGCGTGTCTTTCGAGGTGGCTTCCCGGGAGCTCGCGTTCCCCTGTCCTCCCCCACAGGCATGAGAATACCGTGCTGCTTGAGGCGCTCGGCATCGGTTCGGGCCACATGAATGGGGGTACCGTCGGGGGCGCGGCGGGTATAGAACATGGCCGTTGCAACGGCTCCGGGGATGGGGATGAAACATTGCACCTGCCGGGGTCGCCACCCCCGTTTGGCCAGCCACTGGGCCAGGACGGTCATGTCTTTGTCAGTTGTCCCGGGAAAGGCGCTCATGAGATAGGGGACCACGTACTGTTTCTTTCCCGCCCTGGCGGTCTGTTTGGTAAAAAT
>CAYWJL010000014.1:13237-14467 GCA_964458145.1 uncultured Desulfovibrionales bacterium
GGCGTGCCCCGGTTTGCGCATGAGTTTGAGCACATGGTCGCACACATGTTCGGGCGCGATCTTGAGCTGGCCTCCCACAAATTCGTCCAGATACCCGGTCAGGGCCTGCATGTCCTTGAGAGCGAGGTCGAACCTGATCCCGCTGGCCACCCGGACATTGCGGATGCCGCGACGTGTGCGCACCGAACGGAGCAGATTCAGATGGGCCTTCTGATCCACCTTGAAATGAGGACACAGAGACGGTGTCATGCAGCTTGGCCGTTTGCACGGACCCTGTGCCCGGGTGCACCGCCCTCCCCACATATTGGCACTGGGACCGCCCACATCGGAGATATTCCCCTTGAAACCCGGCATATGGGACATGCGGTCCACTTCGTTCAGAATGGATGACCGACTGCGGGAAGAAATCCTGCGCCCCTGATGCAGGGCCAGGGTGCAGAAGGAACATCCGCCGCCACAGCCTCTGTGGCTGGTGATGGAATCCCTGATCATGGCCTCGGCCGGAATTTTTTCCGTGTACAGGGGGTGGGCCTTTCTGGCATAGGGCAGGGCGTAGAGGCCGTCCATTTCCCCCTGATCGAGGGGAACGGCCGGCGGAGCCAGAACCACGGTCCGATTGCCCACCTGCTGCACGGCCCACCTGGTTCCCTGGTGAACCAGCCGTTCCATGGCCAGGGTCGCCTGCATCAACAGGGACGGATCTTTGAGCATGGACTCGTGGGACGGCAGATGTTCACAATCCGCATCCTCGGGCACAGGCACATCGAGCATGACGGTGCCGGGTATTCCGGTGGGTTCGAGCCCCTTGTCGAGCCTTTGGGCAATGTCCACCAGGGCTCGCTCTCCCATGCCGTAGACGATCATCTCGGCCTTGGCATCCAGAATGATGGGTTTGCGCAGCTTGTCGGACCAGAAATCATAATTAGTGATCCGCCGCAGAGAAGCCTCGATCCCGCCCAGAACCACGGGAAGACCTGCAAAGGCCCGGTGCAGAAGATTGGTGTACACGATACACGCCCGGTTGGGCCGGGCACCCGCTTTGCCACCCGGGGTGTATGCATCGTTGGATCGTTTCTTGCGAAAGGCGGTATAATGGGCGAGCATGGAATCCAGAGCCCCGGCCCCCACACCGGCAAACAGACGGGGACGCCCCATGACCAGCAGATCATCTGCCGTCCCCCATCGCGGTTGGGTGACGATCCCGGTCCTGAAACCATGGGCGATCAAAAG
>CAYWJL010000015.1:0-13530 GCA_964458145.1 uncultured Desulfovibrionales bacterium
CATTCTGGCCGTTCTCATGCCCATTGTGGCCAATCAGGCCGGGAATACCGGTCAGCAGTCCCTGGCCGTCATGATCCGACAGCTGGCCATGGAGCGGTTCGACCGCAAGAAGGTGTGGATGGCCGTTGCCCGGGAGGCCAAGATCGGCCTGGTCAACGGGGTGATCATCGGTCTGGCGACGTTTCTGGGAATCCTTCTGGTGTTCCAGCGGCCTTCTCTTGCCGGCGTCATGGCCCTGGCCCTGCTTTTCGACATGCTTCTCGGGGCGGTGGCCGGAGCGTCCATTCCCCTCATCCTCAAGGAACTGGGCCGTGATCCGGCCCAGGCCTCGAGTATTTTTCTGACCACACTCACGGACAGCATGGGTTTTTTCGTATTTTTGAGCATGGCAGGGGCGTTCCTGCTCTAGTCGGGGGATGAAGGTGGGCGTTTGGCAGGGGGTTGCCTGTTATGCCGGAACGTCTTTTTCGTTTTTCCCGCTGTTTTTCATGAGATGGATGGCAAGCATGATGAAGTCGGTTTCGGTGATGATGCCCGTAAGTTTGCCGTCTTCGACCACCGGCAGGCAGCCGTACTTGTTTTTGAGCAGGATCTCCGCCACCTTTGTGAGATTCTCATTCTCCGTGACCACCTGAGCGTCCTTGCGCATCACCTCTTTGATGGGGATGCCCGCGTCGATTTCATGCTGGGTTTCCCTGTCGATCCCTGCCAATTTGGATACGGTTGCCGAGAGAATGTCCCGGTGTGTGATCAGGCCGCAGAAACCGCTGCATTGATCCACGATGGGCACATGGCGGATTCGTGCCAGATGCATGACGCCACGGGCAGCCTTGAGGGTGTCTTCGGGCTTGAGTGTTATGACTTCCGTGGACATGATGTCCTTGACCTTGAGCATGATTCCTCCTGTCGGCCGATGGTTGAGAAACGACGTGTGTGTCGTTTCGACTATGGCCTAAAAATACGGTGCAAGCAAGGGGTGCCCAAAACCGTGCGGGCCTTTATCTGATTGACTTGCGGGGGGAAATCTGGTTTGCAGTACGTTGTCGTAACATTGTCAAAATTACCGTGCCGTACCGGGGACGGAACGTCTTCCTGATGAGGGACATTTCACCATTGTGAGAACTCAAGCCTTGCGAAAACTTGCCCCCGGGGGGGATTACAAGAGAAACCGGGAACGGATGATCAAGGATCAGCTCATGGCCCGGGGAATCTCGGATCAGAAGGTGCTGGGGGCCATGTGGCAGGTGCCCAGACATCTGTTCGTGGAAGAGGCCCTGCAGGCCCAGTCTTATGAAGATCACGCCGTGCCCATCGGCCATGGACAGACAATATCCCACCCCTATACCGTGGCCAAGATGACCAGTCTCCTCGGTATCGAACCGGGCATGAAGGTGCTGGAAATCGGGACCGGCTCGGGATACCAGGCAGCCGTCCTCGAACGACTGGGGGCGCATGTGTACACGGTTGAGAGGATCAAGCCCCTGTTCGTCACCGTGCGCAAACGGCTTTTGTTCATGCATTGTTACAATATCCACTGCAAATTGGATGACGGGACAACGGGCTGGCCCGAAGAGGCGCCCTTTGACCGCATCATTGTCACGGCGGGCGGACCGGAGATTCCCCTGCCCCTGGTGGAGCAACTGGCCGATCCCGGGTGCATGGTCCTTCCCGTGGGTGGGGAAAAACGCAAGCAGCGCATGGTGCGTGTCTGCAAGGCGGAAGGCCGGGTGACCAGTGCGGACTGCGGTTCGGCCGCCTTTGTGGATCTGGTGGGTACCCATGGCTGGTAAGACGGATTGCCTATGAAGATGATGCAGAAGATGCTCGACAGACTCTGGGATATCGCCGCCAGAAAAGGGGCCGAGCGGGTGCTCATGGCGGTTTCCTTTACCGAGGCCATTTTTTTTCCGGTTCCCCCGGACCTGCTCCTGCTCCCCATGGGACTTGCCAACAGGGATCGGGTTTTTCGACTGGCCTGGATCTGCCTGCTGTTCTCCCTGGCCGGCGGCGTGATCGGCTACGGCATCGGCTACTACTTCATGGAAACCCTCGGCGATCCCATCATCCGGTTCTACGGGCTCGAGAAGCAATACACCGAAATTCAGGTCTGGTACGATACCTACAGTGCCTGGGCCGTGAGTATTGCAGGTCTCACTCCGATCCCCTACAAACTCTGCACCCTCACGGCCGGGGCCTTCAAGGTCAACTGGCCGATCTTCATCATTGCCTCGGCCCTCAGCCGGGGACTGCGTTTTTTCGTCATCGCCCTTCTGATCCGCTATTTCGGGGAAACCGCCCGGACCTTTCTGGAAAAACGATTCAACCTGGTGGTGACAGCCGCCCTGATCCTCGTTATTCTGGGCTTTGTCGTTTTGAAGTATGTTTGAATGAGAGTATCTATTCAGCAGGGTTGAAGAGGATGTCGTAAACACGTCATCCCGGCGCAGGCCGGGATCTCCAGGGCCTCGGGCATTGTATGTCGAACAAGCAGCTGCCCCAGTCGAACAAGATCCCGGATCACGTCCGGGATGACGATCAAAGATGACCTGCGTCTTTTGGGCGACTTCTGAATAGTTACGAATGAGATTGGGGAATTTTAAAAATTTTAGAAATTATAACAACGCAGGAGCAGCATATAATGGCCGAACAAGGTTCATGCCCGAGTGCGGGCAAGGGGGGCGGGAGCGCCAACGCTTCCAAGATGATCCAGGATCAGATGATCACTTCGACCCTGTCCAAGATCCGGTACAAACTGTTTGTCATGAGCGGCAAGGGGGGTGTGGGTAAGAGCTCTCTGGCCACCAACCTGGCTGCGGCTTTATCCGCCCGGGGGTTCAAGGTCGGGCTTCTTGATGTTGACATTCATGGTCCCAGCGTGCCCCATCTTCTGGGCATCAAGGGGCTTCTGGACATCGATCGGGGAAGCATTCTCAAGCCCAAGCAGTACAACGAGAATCTCTCGGTCATCTCCATGGAGTCTCTGCTCAAGGATCCGGACCAGGCCGTTTTGTGGCGAGGACCCATGAAGACCAACGCCATCCGGCAGTTCATCGCCGATGTGGAATGGGGCGAGCTGGATTTTCTGGTCATCGACTCCCCTCCGGGAACCGGTGACGAACCCATGACCGTCTTGAAGACCGTGCCCGAGGCCCTGAGCATTGTGGTGACCACCCCCCAGGCGATTTCTCTGGCCGACCTGCGCAAGGCCATCAACTTCCTGCAGTATGCCCAGGCGAATATTCTCGGCGTGGTGGAGAACATGAGCGGTCTCATCTGCCCCTATTGCCAGAAGGAGATCGATCTGTTCAAGAAGGGCGGGGGCAAGGATCTGGCCGACAGGTACGGGCTGGATTTTCTGGGTGCCATCCCATTGGATCCGGCCACCGTCGTGGCCGGCGATCTGGGCAGACCCGTGGTCTTTCTTGACGAGGACGTGCCTGCCAAGAAGGCCTTTCTCACTCTTGCGGACACCATCAGCACCCGCGCCGAGGAATGTTTCGAATCGGTGTCATCCATCCACAAATGAGATGAACGTGGGATCCATGGAGTCGGAGGGGTTTTATGAAAACGATCCTCGCCTTCCTGGTCCTCCTCGCGGTCTGCCTGTACGGGGGCACGGTGGGAGCCGGAACCATCTATTATTATGAAGGGCCCGACGGGGTCCTTCATTTTACGGATCTTCCCCTGACCCATCATTACAAGCCGTTCGTTTTCTGGGGCAATGCCACGGGCGAAGCCAAGGAGCGGATCAAGAAACTGATCAGGAAATACGCTTCGCATTACGCCGTGAACGAGCACCTGATTCTGGCCCTGGCCCATGTGGAGTCCCGGTATGATTGCAAGGCCGTGTCCAGGGCCGGTGCCCAGGGGGTCATGCAGATCATGCCGGGCACCCAGAAGGAACTCGGACTCACGACCCCGTTCGATCCGGCCGCCAATGTGGAGGCCGGGATACGGTATTTCAAGCGGATGCTGGACCGTTTCGGGGATACCCGCCTTGCCCTGGCCGCGTACAATGCAGGACCCGGACAGGTGGACAAGTACAAGGGCGTGCCGCCTTTTCCCGAAACCCGAAAATACGTTCAGGATGTCCTGAACATGTATGCCAAGCTGAGCCCCAAGGCCAAGCCCAAGGCCGAGTAATGATGCCGCGGTCTTCCCCGTGCAACGCATCACGTGCAAACCCAACGTCGTTCCAGGAAATCAACCATGTTCAACGCTGCCAATCTACTGACTCTTGCCCGCATCGGTGCGGTTCCCCTCATCGTTCTCATCCTCTATTTCCCCGGCAAGATCAGCTGCCTGGCTGCCCTGCTGCTTTTCATGGCCGCCTGTTTGACGGATTATGTGGATGGGGTCGTGGCCCGGAAGTACAATCTGGTGACCAATGTGGGCAAATTCATGGATCCCATTGCCGACAAGATCCTCATCGCCGCGGTTCTGATCATGCTTACCGATCTCAACTGGATTCCGGCCTGGATCGCCATTGTCATCATCACCCGTGAGATCATCGTCACCGGACTGCGGGCCATTGCCGCGGATCAGGGCAAGGTCATCGCCGCGGACATGCTCGGCAAATCCAAGACCCTGACCCAGATGTTCGCCCTGGGTCCCCTCATCCTCCACTACCCCTGGTTCGGCTTCGATCCCGTTCCCCTGGGGACCTTCATGCTGTACATCGCCCTTGTCCTGACGATTCTGTCGGGGGTGAACTATCTTCGCAACTTCTACAAGGTCTGGATGGAATAATTCCTCCTGTTCGGAACCTGAGTCCTCCCAGACAAGGAGCTTTCCATGGCACAGATAGACGCCTTTTTCGAGATGATGCACAAAATCGGGGCATCGGATCTGCATCTTTCGGCCGGGTCCCAGCCCATCATCCGGCTGCGCGGAGATATGCAGCGGATCAAGTACAAAACCATGGAGCATGACGAGCTCAAGACCATGCTCTACGAGATCTGTCCCGAGGCCAAGGTCAAGCAGTTCGAGGAGACCGGGGATATTGATTTTTCCTATGAGGTGCCGGGAATAGCCAGGTACAGGGCCAATTTTTTCCTGCAGCGACGGGGCGTGGGCGCTGTCTTCAGAGAGATTCCCCAGAAAATTCTGACCATCGAGGATCTGAATCTGCCGGATATCCTGCGCAATCTGGCCATGCTTCCCAAAGGGCTCGTCCTTGTCACCGGCCCTACCGGGAGCGGTAAGTCGACCACCCTGGCCGCCATTGTCGATTACGTGAACAAGGTCCGCAAGGATCATATCCTGACCATCGAAGACCCCATCGAATTCGTCCATGAATCCATCAACTGTCTGATCAATCAGCGCGAGGTGGGACGGGACACCAAGAGTTTTCAGGCCGCCTTGCGCGGGGCTCTGCGTGAGGACCCGGATGTGATTCTTGTGGGTGAAATGCGCGACCTGGAAACCATCCAGCTGGCCCTCGAGGCGGCCTAAACAGGCCATCTCGTCTTCGGGACCCTGCATACCATTTCCGCGTCCAAGACCATCGACCGTGTCATCGAGGTCTTTCCCGGCGATCTCCAGGGCCAGATCAGGTCCGGGCTGGCCGATTCCCTGCGGGCCGTGGTTGCCCAGTCCCTGTTCAAGCGCATCGACAAACCCGGACGTGTGGCGGCTCTGGAGATCCTCATTGCCACACCGGCGGTTCGCAATCTCATCCGGGAGAACAAGAATTTTCAGATCAACTCGGTCATCGAGACCGGGAAGAAATTCGGCATGCAGGCTCTGGACGACGCCATCATGAAATTGGTCGAAAACCACATCGTCGATCCCCTCGAGGCGTACAACAATGCCGTCAACAAATCCAAGTTCAGGGATCTGCTGGCCGAACCGCCCTCCGACATCACGGAAATGTAGAGGAGATCCCCATGCAACGTTCCCAACTCGATCGCCTTGTCGGTCAGATCATGACCAATGCACCGTCAACCTCGGATATCATCTTCACGGTGGGCAAACCCATTCAGACGGAGGTTCACGGGGAACTGGTCGACGCCCGGGTCAGCCCGGATCTCGGACCTCTCAAGCCGTTCCAGGTCGAAGCCGTAGCCACGTGCATGATGGGCACGAACATGCGCCTGTTCCGGGATCAGGTGAAAACAGGATCCTGCGATCTGTCCTACGAACTGCCCGGCCGTTTCCGTTTCCGGGTGAACGTTCTGGGACAGCGAGGCTCCCTGGCCATTGTCATGCGGAAACTCTCCATGAACGTGCCCACCATGGAACAGCTGGGACTCCCCGAGATCTTCACCCAGATGTCTCGCGAGAAATACGGGATGATCCTTGTCACCGGTGGGACAGGTACAGGTAAATCCACCTCCCTGGCCGCACTCATCAACACCATCAACGAGACCTATTCCAAACACATCATCACCCTGGAAGACCCTGTTGAATATGTGCATCCCCACAAGAAGGGCACGGTCAACCAGAGGGAGATGGGGGTGGATTTCAACACCTTTGCCTCGGGACTGCGCGCGGCTCTGCGGCAGGCCCCCAAGGTCATCCTTGTGGGTGAAATCCGGGACAGGGAAACCGTGCAGATCGCCCTGGAGGCGGCCGAAACCGGTCACCTTGTCCTGGGCACCCTGCATACCAGTGACGCGGGCCAGACCATCAACAGGATCATCGGCATGTTCGATCTTGCCGAAGAGAGGCTGGTTCGGTCCAGATTGTGCGAGAGTCTCAAGTTCGTTGTTTCCCAGCGCCTCCTGCCCAGACAGGGCGGAGGACGGGTCGCCGCTTTCGAGATTTTGCGGAACAACCTGCGGATCAAGGATGTGATCACCAACGGCGAGACCGAGGAAAAGACCTTTTACTCCATCCTCGAGCAGGGTGTCACCTACGGGATGATCACCTTTGATCAATACCTGGTCAATCTGTATACCAAGGGGCTCATCGACGAGGAAGCAGCCATGCTTTCGGGGTCGGACAAGTCACGCCTTGGCCAGATGCTGGACAGGATCAAGTCGGAAAAGGGAGAGAAGGTTACCGATATCAAGGGATTGGAGCTCGATAACGACTATGGCAAGGAGTGGTGATCCGAGCCGGACAGGGAAAGATCGCGGTCGTGTCCGTATGGTTGCAACCAGAGGGAAGAGGAGCCGTTCATGGATGTTCAATGCAATTCGTGTCACAAGGTGATCAAGATACCCGACGACAAGGTGCCTCAGGGATCTTCGTTTGCCTTTACCTGCCCCTATTGCCGGGAGCGGGTTCGGGTGGAAGTGCCTGATCCGCCTGCCGAACCGGTGCCTTCGGAATCCGAGACCGTGGTGGACGAGTCGCAACCCGTGGTCGAACCCGATTCCGTCCCGCCCGGAACCAAGGTGGCTTTTGTGTTTGCAACGGATGCCGCGTGGCGAAAAGGGGCTGAAGAATTTTTCACCCGCAAAGGGTATTATTGTGTGCTCCCCGAAACCGTCGAAGTCGCCAGACGCAAACTCCTCCTGCAGCATCACGATGTCATCCTGGTCCAGGACGGCGAGGATTGCGAACCTGTCTGGGCAGTCATCCATTCCTGGCGGGGGCTTGACCGCAGACAGCGAAACGTGATTCTCCTCGATGAGAATGTCGTGAGCCTTACACCGGAAGATGCCTTTGTGCGGGGAGTCAATGTGTGTTTGTCCCTGGGTGATGGGGCCAGGTTGGATGAGTTGCTCGAATCGTGTCTCAAGGAGCATGAGCTCTCCCTGCTGCCCTGGAATCAGGCCAGAGAACTGGAGGCCGCAGAGTCATGAGTTTCGCCAGGGTGACCGGACTGCATGCCAGGGTTCTCAATTGTCTGCAGACCATTCTGGAATTGGAGTCGGATTTGGAAAGAGTGGGGATGGGAGATGATCTTCTCGAGGAATTCACTGAGCTCAAGGATATCATGGCCTCGACCGATGACTTGAACCTTCGGGAATCCGATGTCCAACGAATCGAACGGGCCACGGCTTCGTTTCTGCATGAGCTCGAAATTCCCCTGGCCCTGCGAAAAAAACGTGGGATTTCCTCTCGTCTTCAATAATGGTTGCCATGATCTGGATGCGCGTCCTTTTCTGCTCGTTCTGCGTACTCGCTGTCGCCTTGGCCCTGCAGCTTGTCTTCAGTGACAAGGGCGTCATGGAATATGTGAGCCTTTGCAGGACCCATGACCGACTGTCGGCTCAGATCGATGCGGTGACCCGTCGAAATCTGGAACTCAGTGATGAAATCCGGCTTCTCAGGAAAAGCCCCGCCTATGGCGAACGTATGGCCAGGGCGGAATTCAATTTTGCCGCCGATGACGAGATCCTTTATTTATTCGAACCGTCACAGGCCAAGGACCAACTATCAGGGCAGCGTGAGTGATACGAGATCATTCCCGTGGTCGTTCATCAGGCTGTCCTGTCAGGAGACGTGATCATGCAGGAAAAAATAACATTGTACGAGGAAATGCTGGCTTTGGAACCGGGTTCCAGGCTCTTTTTTTCGCTGGCCCGGCTGCTTGTGGATGCCGGGGAATACGATCGTGCCCGGGAAGTCCTTGTGCAGGGACTCGCCCTCCATCCCGAATTCATGGAGGCCCGGCTGCTTCTGCTGGATGTTCTGGGCACATTGGGGGATGTCGATACCTGCCTGGATGAAACGGACAAGATCGTCCGATTGTTGAGCTCGTATCAGGGGTTCTGGAGATCCTGGGAAACGCTGCTCGAAAAGGAGGGCGACAGGGATTCTCTCGTTGCCATGCGATTCATGCGCGGGGCATTGCAGGGGAACCCCTTGCGATGGATGGATGTTTTTGAAAAGGGATGCGAGCAGGTCCTGGGGATATCCGCCCCTGCAAAATCCGCCGGCGGTGCTGAATCTGTCACGGAAGACGAGCCCCCGGCAGAGGGGTATGCACTGTCTGACCGGGATGTTGCCGTGGATTCGGCAAAACTCGAGTCACCCTCTGAAGAGGCAGGTGCACCGGCAGTGAGGCCTGAGCCTCCCACCGGGGACGAGGGCTCGTCCGTGATGGATGAGCCCCTTGGTGATCAGGATGCCGAAGAGGTCGAAACCATCTCCCTCGGTCCCGATGTGAGCACAAGGACCATGGCAGATCTGCTCGTGAAGCAGGAAGAGTATGAGCAGGCTCTCGATATTTATGAAGGGTTGCTGCAGACATGCCCCGCCGGTCCGGAACGTCGGGACCTCGAGCTGGCCATGGATGGAGCCAGGAAGAAAATGACCGAGAGCGGGAGCGTTCCTGAAGAGGCCGTGGATGCCTCGGAGCCCGGGCAGGATGATTCCGGCCGGGAGACTGACGAGATTGTGAAGACTCTGTCGGCCCTGGCAGACAGATTGGAGGAACGAGCCAAGGCATGATCCTCGTGGGCGAGAATCTTCCCCTTGCACAATGCCCGTCCCGGTACCCTGCGGAGCCTGGTGCCGAGGATGGGCTCTTGTTTGGGCGTTCAGGAGGGCTGCAGCCGCTGGATTTCGGCTTTATACAGGTCCTGCTTGTCTCTGAGTGTTTGTAGTTTGTGGTCCATTTCCTGTTTCTTCTTGATGTGCCATGCCTCGTGCCGCCCGATGTTGTTCCGCGCGCTGATGATGGTGTAGCCCAGCCCCCAGATGGACAGAAGCAGGGCGACTATGGTCACGATGATGATCATTTCCATGGTGGTTCCTCGGGTTGGTAAAGGGCGCAGGGGGTGTGTGCAGGAAAAAACACCCGTGCCGACAAGATTGAGTTCGTCATGATTGTAAAAATTCGTCCAGGGTTTCCTGATCCAGCGAGCCCAGAAGCACAAGAATTTCCTCTATGGGTTTGCCGGTGGACATACTTTTTTGGTACTGCTTGGCTTTTTTGAGCTGCTCCCTGGTGATGAGCGCTTTTTGCAGCAATTGCATGGCGATATTGGTTTGACTCGGTGCAGCTGCCTTGGGTTGTTCGGTCGGTTGGTCGGGTGCGGAAGCCGGTTGTTGCATTTTTATGGCTTCGGCCTTGGCCTTGAGTTTTTGGGTCTCCTTGACCATGTTCCTGTAGGAAACGGCCAGCTGATCGTCCCTTTGTCGGATTTCCTCGAGCTTGCGGGATTCCCACATGCGTATGGATTTGAAGATGAATGCGTCGATGATGCCGAAAAACAGGACGATCAGGCAGGAATAAATGATGAACATGTGAGGAGTACCGGGTTGGTTGTGGTTGATGCCGGTGATCTGTACGGGTGCGTCATGCCGCTGATCAGGGTATCCCGTGGTGCGGGACCATCGTGAAATCGGTAGACCGCGGCGGTTTGGAGCCGCTCGCACCCGGTCATGGTGCGATAAGCCGGGTATTCGTGAGAACGGTCGAAAGGGAGACTGAGGTCAGGCTTGAATTTCGGTACATTCAGTTTTTATAAACCGTGTACAAAACCATTTGCAAATAATCAAATCATTTGGAGTCGCAATGAAGGTTTTTTTACCTATGCGCAGGGTTCTGCTGATCATCTGCTGTCTTGCATGCTGCTTGGGCTGTTCCACCCTCAAGACCACCAAAAGGTGGTACAAGGAGTATGTCAATCCAACCCCGACGGTCGATTTGACCGTTCAAGCCGATGAGGAATGCGCGCCCCGAGGGTTCGCGACGTCCTTCGTGCCCGTTGATACGAAGCTCGACATGCTGGGGCGGGACCTCTCGACCCAGGACTCCTATCCCTCGGATGGGTGGTTCGATGCGTTTCTTATCAGGTACTCCTGGCTCGACAGCATTGCGGCCGTCAATGTCGATGGTGAGGTTCTGACCAGCCGGAGTACCTCTCCCGGCCGGACAAAAGAGGCCCAGGACCTGGATTACCAGGCTTTGATCCACGGTGATCCCGATCACAGGATGCCCAAGGCCTTCGTCCTTTCGGGGCCGTCGGGAAAAAGGATCGCTCTGAGCATGCCCTTTTTCAAGAATAATGTATGGAAAGGGTGCCTGGTGGCTCTGTTCGGCTTCGATACGATTGTGCAAGCCGCTCCCTCACCGGATGATCTGGTCATTCTCGATGCCCAGGGCAACGTTCTGTGGGCGGGAAGGTATGGCGCGATCATGCAGCAAATGGCCGGACAACCTTGGAAGGATCGGCTCGAAGACCGGGTCAGCGGTGTCTACGAGGTCCAGGGCAAGCGTTTCTTCTGGCTTGGTCGCGCCTTTGCCGGGATCTGGCTCGTCTACACTTCCGAGATCCGGGAAGGCTGATCGAGACATTGGCTGATTGACGCATTTTTGTTGAGAAGAACGTTCCTTTGGGGTACAGGTACAGCCTCATATGGTTTTCTTCTGCAGCACACAGCGAACTGCACGAGCACATCCGTCAGGGAACAGAACAACGAGGAGTCGGAATGGAAAGACAAGGAGGGTCTATGCGTCAGGTCACGGTAACTGAACATCTTCTTGTGCATCAGCGGGAATCGGATATGGCCACGGGGCGGTTCACCCGTCTGCTCAACGAAATCATTCTTTCGGCCAAGCTCATCTCCAGGGATGTGACCAAGGCCGGTCTGTTGAACATTCTCGGCAAGACCGGCGAGGTGAACATTCAGGGCGAAGAGGTCCGCAAGATGGATGACTATGCCAACCGCGTGCTCATTCATCGTCTGGAGCGGGCCGGCGTTCTCTGCGCCATGGTATCCGAAGAAAACGCCGATATCATCGAGATTCCGGAGACCTTTCCGGTGGGGGACTATTTTCTGGCCTTCGATCCTCTGGACGGATCCGCGAATATCGATGCCAACGTGAGCATCGGCACCATTTTCGGTATCTACAGGCGCAAGGGCGGAACCGGGCGTAACGTCACCCTGGGTGAGGTCCTGCAAAAAGGGGCCGAACAGGTGGCTGCCGGGTATGTCATCTACGGGTCGTCGACCATGCTCGTGTACACGTCGGGCAACGGGGTCAACGGATTCACCCTCGATCCCAGCGTCGGGGAATTTTTGCTCTCCCATCCCAATATCCGGATTCCCGAGGAAGGGAAGATCTATTCGGTCAACGAGGGGTATTGGGATTTCTGGGACGCGCCCACCCAGGAGGCGGTCCAGTATTTCAAATCGCCGGGCAACCACAATGGCAAGGTGTATTCCATGCGGTACATCGGTTCTCTGGTCTCGGACTTCCATCGGAATCTGCTGTACGGGGGGGTCTTCATGTATCCCAAGGATAACCGGGATCCCAAGAAATCACGCGGCAAGCTCCGGTATCTGGTCGAGGCCGCACCCATGGCCATGATCGCGGAACAGGCCGGAGGCATGGCCATCGATGGGTACAGGCGCATTCTGGATATCGAGCCCGAGGAGATCCATGACCGGGTTCCCCTCATCGTCGGGTCCAGAAACGAAGTGCTCAAGGTGCAGGAAATCTATGCCAAACATGCCGAGGCTGCCAAATAACCATGCTCTGTCTCGGGATTGAAAGTTCGTGCGACGAAACCGCCATGGCGCTTGTCCGGGACGGTGTTCTTCTGGGTGAGCGGATAGCCACCCAGGTGGACATGCACGCTGTCTTCGGCGGGGTGGTCCCGGAGCTGGCTTCCAGGGAGCATCTCCGGTGGCTGCATCCCCTCATGGATGATCTTCTGGAGGAAACCGGCATCCCGGTCTCGGACATCGAGTGCGTGGCCGTCTCACGCGGGCCGGGCCTTCTGGGGAGCCTGCTCGTGGGACTCGGGTTTGCCAAGGGACTGGCCTACGGCAGGGGGATACCCCTTGTCGGGGTGAACCATCTTCCGGCCCATCTGCTGGCAGTCGGGCTGGAACAGGAACTGGTTTTTCCCGCCATCGGCCTGCTGGTTTCGGGCGGGCATACCCATCTCTATCACATGCGTTCCGCGCTGGATCTCGAGCTTATCGGCAGGACGATTGACGACGCAGCCGGCGAGGCCTTCGACAAGGTGGCCAAGCTGCTCAATTTCCCCTATCCGGGTGGCAGGCATATCGATCGGCTGGGCAGGGAGACGGCTCCGGACATGGACCTTTTTACCCGTCCCTACCTGCGCAATGACAATCTCGATTTCAGTTTCAGTGGATTGAAGACCGCTGTCTTGCAGTATGTACAGAAGCACCCGGACCTGGTTGTTGAGTCCATGGATACGGTTCTTGCGCCCGGATACGAGCCGGGGGCTGAACTGGCCGGGCTGTGCTCCTCCTTCAATCGGACCGTTGCCGACACGCTGCGGGTCAAGACCGAGCGGGCTTTGGAGCGCTATCCGGACACCAAAGGATTGTATGTGGCCGGCGGGGTCGCCTCCAATTCCGTGGTTCGAAAGACCATGGAGGAGCTGGCAGAGAAACGGAACAAGACCGTGCTTCTTCCTTCGCCCGCGTTGTGTACGGACAACGGCGCCATGATCGGTTTCTACGGAGAGATCCTGGCCGAGGCCGGCCTTTTTCACGGCCTGGATCTCGAGGCCGTTCCCCGGGGCAAACCCATTCCATGGGACTATGGGTGTTGACAGGATGTAGGCGGACCACTATTCGTCATGATTCATGCTTGACCAAAATGCTTGACCAAAACCGAAATGCCGCCATCCGCCATGCGCGGGC